>JBKJUI010000454.1:0-4013 GCA_046590775.1 Acidimicrobiales bacterium | reverse complement strand
AGGCGGTGAAGCCGGAGCAGTCGAAGCTGTCGGGTCCGGAACCGCCCCACTTGTAGGGCTTGCCGAGCTGGCGGCGGCCCTCGGCGATGGCCGCCGCCGCGCCAGAGCTGGGTGCAGGCGCCTCGTTGCCGGCGTCGGGCGCAGGCTTGGGCGGGGTTGGCGCCTTGGTGGTGGGAGGGGAGCCCGGAGCGGCGGGAGCGGTGGGAGGCCGGACGACGGCCACCGGGGCGGCTGCGCTCGGAGCCGTGGCGCTCGGCCGGGGCGGCGGCGGGAGGGTGGCGATGGGCGACGACGGGTTGCGCTCGGCCAGCGTGCGCTGGACCTCGGCCGCCTCGACCGCCACCTGCTCCTCCTGCTCCTGCTCGACCAGCACCGCCAGCTCGCCGTCGATGCGGCCCTGGCTCGCCTCGAGGCGCGTCGCCGCCTCCTCGGCTTGGCGCTGGGCCTGCTCGACCTCGGCGACGGCGCCGTTGGCCTGCTCCCTGGCCCTTTCGAGGCGCTCCTTCTTCTCGCGCACGATCGAGGCCTGGGCCTTGGCGGCGTCGAGGACGTCGGTGCGCTGCGCCTGCAGGGTCATGGCGTACTGGCGCCGCCGCAGCGGGTCGCCGTCGTTGGCGGCCGCCGGCGTGGCACCGAGGTCCATTCCGCCCCTCACGTAGGTGTCGACGGCCTCGGCCGCCAGCCGCGACCTGGCGCCCGACGCCTGGGCCTCGGCCCGGGCCAGGTCGCGCTCGGCGGTGGCGGCCTCGGCCGCCAGGTCCTCGGCGTGGAGGCGACCGCCGTCGACCTGCTCGGCCAGCACGGAGACCGACCGCCCGAGCTTGTCGATCTCGGCGGCGATGCGCCGGGCCTCGGCCCGCTTGTCGTCGGCCGGGTCGGCACTCGCGGGCGCGGCGTGCTGGGTCCACAACAGGACCAGGCCGCCGAGAAGGCATGCCCAGCGTCGCGGCCCCCCAGTGTGGGTGCGGGTCGTCACGTGGCCGGACACGGTAGTCCGTTGGGACCAGCCCGGCCAAGCCTCGTCCCCCCCGACCGGCCCGGGGGTTGGCCGTGGGTACCGTTCGCCGCATGGCCGAAGCGACCCGCACCGAGCACGACGCAATGGGGAACGTGGAGGTGCCGGCTGACGCCCTCTGGCAGGCCCAGACCCAGCGCGCCATCGAGAACTTCCCGATCTCGGGGCGGCCCCTCGAGGCCGGGCTCGTACATGCCCTCGGGGCCATCAAGGCCGCTGCGGCGCGGGCCAACGCCGACCTCGGGCGGCTCGAGCCCGAGGTGGCCGCAGCCATCGCCGCCGCCGCCGACGAGGTGGCCGCCGGTCGCCACGACGCCCACTTCCCCATTGACGTCTTCCAGACGGGCTCAGGCACCTCCTCGAACATGAACGCCAACGAGGTGGTGGCCACGCTGGCGTCGGCCTCGCTCGGCCGGCCGGTCCACCCGAACGACGACGTCAACTCCGGGCAGTCGAGCAACGACGTGTTCCCGACGGCCATCCACGTGGCGGCGGCGACCGCCGTGGTGCACGAGCTGGTGCCGGCCCTCCGCCACCTGGCTGACGTCCTGCGGGCCAAGGCGGGCCAGACCGCCGAGGTGGTGAAGGCGGGTCGCACCCACTTGATGGACGCGACGCCCGTCACGCTCGGCCAGGAGCTGGGCGGCTACGCCACGGCCGTCGAGAAGGGCATCGAGCGGCTCGAGGGATGCCTCGTCCGGGTGGCCGAGGTGCCGCTCGGCGGGACGGCGGTGGGCACCGGCCTCAACTGTCCGCCCGGCCTGGTCGAGCGGGTGCTGGCCGAGCTGTCCGGGCACCTCGGCGTGCCCTTCACCGAGGCCGCCGACCACTTCGAGGCGCAGGGGGCCCGCGACGCCCTGGTCGAGCTGTCGGGTGCGCTCCGGGTGGTGGCCGTCTCGCTGTACAAGGCGGCCAACGACCTGCGCTGGATGGGCTCGGGTCCCCGCTGCGGCCTGGCCGAGATCCACCTCCCCGACCTGCAGCCCGGCAGCTCGATCATGCCGGGGAAGGTGAACCCGGTCCTGCCCGAGGCGGTGGCCCAGGTGGTGGCCCAGGTGGTCGGGTGCGACGCCGCCGTCGCCTTCGCCGGCGCCTCCGGCAGCTTCGAGCTGAACGTGATGCTGCCGGTGATGGCCCGCAACGTCCTCGAGCCGATCCGGCTGGTGGCGAACGTGAGCCGCCTGCTGGCCGACCGCTGCGTCGACGGGCTGGTGGCCGACGTCGAGCGTTGCCGCACCTACGCCGAGGCCAGCCCCGCCGTGGTCACGAGCCTCGCCCCGCACGTGGGCTACGAGGTGGCGGCGGCCGTGGTGAAGGAGAGCCTGGCCACCGGCCGGACCGTCCGGGAGCTGGTGGCGGAGAAGCGCCTGGTGACCGAGGACCGGCTCGACGAAGCGCTCGACGTCCTCCGCCTCACCCGGCCGGGGCTGGTGTAGCCGACGGCTCGCTCAGACGGGGCTCCCGGCGAAGGGCGCCGGGTCCTTCGGCAGCGGGACGACCGGTGCGTTCCAGCGAGTGATCTCGGCCACCTTGTCGACGACCTTGCGCCAGTCACCCGGCTGCCAGCCCTCGGCGCTCTGGACGATCGTGCCGTCCATGCCGAGGAAGACGGCCGCCGGCAGCTCCCTCAGGCCGAAGCCCTTGACCGCGGTGCGGTCGGGGTCGACGAACACGCGGAACTCCTGGGCGTGCGGCCCGAGCCACAGCCGGGCGTCGGGGGCGCCGGCGGTGACCACCAGGGCGACCCGCACATCGGCCTGGTCGAACGACCGGAGCAGGCGGGTGGCGGTGGGCAGCAACCAGCTCGACGGCGCCTCGTAGGGGTCGAAGGCCACGAGCAGCATGTGGAACGTGACCAGCAGCTCAGAGACGGTGCGGGGGCGGCCACCCAAGGGGACGAGGGTCAGGTCCGGCGGGGGGTCCGTGGCCACGGCGGAGCACGATACCGGTGCGGCCCATGGCCCCAGCAAGTGCGGGCCGACCTCGAAGGGGCGAGGGCGCCGGTAGCGTCGTTCCGGTGCACCCGATCGAGCGGCTGCGCTACGTGGCCCGGACCAGCGCGCTCGACCTGGCCGAGCTGGTGCAGGACGCCGCCCTGGCCCTCGGCGGGTTCGCCGATGACCCACCCGCCCTGGTCACCGCCTGCCGCAGCCTGGTCGACCGCCACCCGGCCGCCGGCCCCGTGTGGTGGCTCGCCTCCAGGTTGCTCACCGCGTCGGACCCGGCCGCCGAGGCGTGGAGGGTGGTGGAGGAGGTCGAGGCGGACACCACGGCCGAGACGCTGTACCGGGCGGTGCCGGACGGCGCCTGCGTGCTCGTCATCGGCTGGCCCGACGCGGTGGCCGCCGGGCTCGGTCGGCGGGGCGACTGCCGGCTGCTCGTCGTTGACGCCGCCTGCGCCTTCCGCGTGCGGGTCGACCGCCTGCTGCGGGGCGGGCTCGACGTCGAGGAGATCCCCGAGTCGGGCATCGGCGCCGCCGCCGGCTGCGCCGACCTGGTGCTGTTCGAGGCGCAGGCGCTCGGTTCCGGCCCGGCCGAGGGGGACGGCGGACTGGTGGCCGCCAGCGGGGCCAGGGCCGCCGCCGCCGTCGCCTGCGCCGACGGCACCCCGGTGTGGGTCGTGGCGCCCGTGGGACGGGTGCTGCCGACAGGTCTGTGGCGGGTGCTGGCCGAGCGGGTGGCCGACGTGCCGGCGGCCTGGCAGGAGCCGGACGAGCTGGTGCCCCTGGCGCTGGTGGACCGGGTGGTGCGGCCGGACGGCGTGCTCTCCGTCACCGAGGCGGTCGGCGCTCCGGACTGCGCCTACGCCCCCGAGCTGGCGCGGCCGCTCGACGCTCCCGGCAGCCACCGCTGACGGCTCGCGGCGGGCCCTGGCTCTGAGGGCACCCGTCAGGCGGCGGTGGCGGCGTCGGCGAGGCGGCGGAAGGTGAGACTGAGTCCGCTGCCGGCGCCGAAGAGGAGGCCGAAGCCGATGGCCAGGAGGCCGAGGGGGCGGTCC
>JBKJUI010000291.1:0-7128 GCA_046590775.1 Acidimicrobiales bacterium | reverse complement strand
GGTGGCCGGCTCGCCGAAGAGGCGGCGGGCGCCGGCGACCTCGAGGAAGGCCTCGTCCAGGGCGATCCCCTCGACGAGCGGCGTCACCTCGTGGAACAGCTCGTGCAGCTCCTGGCTCACCTCGCTGTAGCGGTCGTAGCGGCCGGGCCGCCACACGGCGTGCGGGCACAGCCGCCGGGCCCGGGCCGACGGCATGGCCGAGCGGACCCCGTAGACCCTGGCCTCGTACGAGGCGGCGGCGACCACCCCTCGGTCCCCCTTGCCGCCGACCACGACAGGCCGACCGGCCAGGCTGGGGTCGTCCCGGATCTCCACCGACGCGAAGAACGCATCCATGTCGACGTGCAGGATGGTGGGAGGGCGAGACGGGTTCACAGGCGGGTGACGACGACGGGGCCGGGTCGGCCGCCGGCGAGGTGGTAGCGCCACAGCGGCTCGGTGGCGCCGGCCAGCCAGGCACCTATCGGCTCGCAGACCCAGGGCGAGGAGCCGAGGAGGCGGTCGCCGCACTCCTCCGGAGCCACGAAGCCGGCGTCGACCACGATCCCGTCCGGGTCGGCGCCGACGTGCACCTCGCCCCGCCAGCTCACGGCTCGGTGGACCTCGGCTCGGAGGGTCCAGCCCATCGCCGGGGCCGCGGCCTCGACCCGCCAGAGGGGCCCGGCCCACTCGAGGACCAGGATGCCCGTCTCCTCCTCGACCTCCCGGGTGAGCCCGTCGACCACGTCCTCGCCGGCGTGCACCTCGATCACCCCGCCGGGGGGCGTCCAGTCGAGGGAGCCATCCCGCCGACGGTTCTGGACGAGCAGCAGCCGGCCGTCGTCCCGCTCGACCAGCCCTCCGGCGACGAGCCACTCCTGCACGCCGTCGAGCCTACGAGCGCAACGGCGCGGCCCGGGACCCAGCCGCCTCTCCGGTTCGGTGGGTCCAGCCTCCTCAGCCGCGGCGCTCGTCAGCCCGGTGTCGGTGGGTCGTCCGGTGGGCTCGCCGGCGGCGGTTCCACGCCGAGCGATGCGGCGGTGGGCGGCTGACCACCCGGCCGCCGGCCCCGGATCCGGTGGAAGACCCGGTCGCGAGCGGCCCAGCCGGTCACCAGCAGGAGCGCCTCGCCGATGATGCGCCACGACATCTTCGACTCGCCGACGGCCCGGTCGCCGAAGGCGATCGGCACCTCGACGATCCGACCTCCGGCCCGGCTGATCCGGTACGCGGTCTCGATCTGGAACCCGTACCCGTCGGCCCGGAAGGCGCTGGTGTCGAGGAGCCGGAGCGTGGAGGCGTGATAGGCGCGGAAGCCGCTGGTGGCGTCGGCCACCGGGAGGGCCAGGACGAACGCGGCGTAGCGGTTCCCGTTGCGGGAGAGGGCCCGGCGGTGCCAGGACCAGGACGGGATCGAGCCGCCCCCGACATAGCGGCTGCCGATGGCCAGCTCGGCGCCTCCCTCGATGGCACCGAGCAGGAGCGGCAGGGCCGCAGGGTCGTGCTGGAGGTCGGCGTCCATCTCGATCAGCACCTCGAAGCCCCGCTCCATGCCCCAGGCGAAGCCGGCTCGGTAGGCGGCCCCCAGGCCATCCTTGCTCTGGCGCCGCAGCACCGAGACGCCGCCCAGCTCGGCGGCCACCGTCTCGGCCAGGTCGGCCGTGCCGTCGGGGCTGCCGTCGTCGACGATCAGCACCTCGCCGTCGGGGAGGGCGGCCCGCGACCGGCGGAGGACCTCCTCCACGTTCCCCACCTCCTGGTAGGTGGGGATCACGACCAGGCAGCGCATCGGCGCATCCTACGATCGGGGCCCGTGCCTGCCCCGGAGGACCCCCGTCGCTCCGCCCTCCCCTCGGTGCGGGCCCGGATCCTCGCCTTCGCCGCCATCGCCGTGGCCGGTGCGTGCGGTGGCCTGATCGGCTGGGCGTTCGTCAAGCTCCAGTGCGACGGCGACTGCGAGGTGCCAAAGGCGATCGGTGCCGTGTCCGGCTCGCTCATCGCCTCGGTCGGCGTCGCCGTCATCGCTGTCCTCGGTCTGCGGGCGATGGGCGAGTGGCGGCGCCTCCAGGACCAGTGACAGGCCTGCGGCCGGCGGCGGCCTCGCAGGGCTCGGCGGGCACTGCGAGGTCAGCCTGCGGCTGGCTGCTCTCTCGTTCCGACCGGCCGCACCGCTCCTTCGTCACAGGCCTGCGGCCGGCGGCGGCCTCGCAGACTCGGCAGGCTCGGCGACCCACTTCGCCGTCAGCCTGCGGCTGGCTGCCTCTCGTTCCGACCGGCCGCACCGCTCCTGCGTCGCTGGCCTGCGGCCGGCGGCGGCCACGCAGGCTCGGCGGGCCACTTCGCGGTCAGCCTGCGGCTGGCTGCTCTTTCGTTCCGACCGGCCGTACCGCTCCTGCGTCGCTGGCCGGTCGGCTAGGCCAGCAGCATTCGCCGAAACGATTCGGCGTAGCGGACCCCGGCGGCCCGCCCGGCGTCCTCGGCCCGCTGCTCGACGACGGAGCGGAGGAGCTCGCCGGGGACGTCCACCTGCGAGCGGTGGCAGGCCAGGGCGGCGGCCTTGGCGGCGAGGACCGGCTCGACGTCGACGTAGGCGTCGGGCTCGAGGGTGCCGGACAGCCACAGCTCCTGAACCGGCCACGCCAGGCCCCGCTCCGGGAAGTAGTGGGGCATGGCGGCGGCGGGGGCGACCGCGTCCATGGCGGCCGTGCCGACTACCCGGTGGTCCCGGTGGTTCACGTAGCGCCGGCCGAAGAGCAGGGCGGTCGGGTCGGGGGCGATGACCACCTCGGGCCGCACCGAACGCACCGCAGCGACGAGGTCGCCCAAGAGGGCGGCGCTCACCTCGACCTCCCCGTCGGGCACCCCGAGCAGGCGGTGGGTGGTCAGGCCGAGCACGCCGGCGGCCTCGGCCACCTCGCCGGCGCGGGTGGCGGCCAGGGTCGCCGGGTCGGAGGCCGGGTCGGTCGACCCCTTGTCGCCCTGGCACACCACGACCAGGTGGGCCTCGCAGCCGGCGCGAGCCCACCGGGCCAGAGTCCCGCCGCAGGCGACCTCGACATCGTCGGGATGGGCGTAGACGGCGAGCGCCCGAGCCGGGACCTGGCTCAGCAGCTGCGTCGATGCCACGGAGGACGAACGTAGACGGCACTCGCCCAGGGCTCGGTCGTGCGCTGGCCTACCGGCCGCGGAGCAGCGCCTCGACGGCCCGGTCGATGCCGTCGTCGTCGACGTCGCCGTGGGTGACGAGGCGAAGGGTCGAGGGGGTGAAGGGCAGAGCCAGCACGCCGTCCTCTCGGAGGGAGGCGCAGGCGAGGGCGGCGTCCCCGACATCGGCCAGGACGATGTTCGTGCGGATCGTCTCCGGGTCGACCGACCCGGGCCAGCGTTCGGCACAGGCATCGCCGAGCCGGCGGGCCCGGGCGTGGTCGTCGGCCAGCCGAGCCCGGTTCTCCCGCAGGGCGACGAGACCGGCGGCGGCGAGCACCCCGACCTGGCGCATGGCCCCGCCCAGGCGCTGCCGCTCACGTCGGGCCTCGTCGAGCAGCGCCGACGGCATCCCGACGACCGACCCGACCGGCGCCCCCAACGCCTTGGACAGGCAGCAGGTGACCGTGGTGGCTCCGGCCGCCGCCACCCGCTCAGCGGGGGTGGTGCCGTCGGCGACGGCTGCGTGCCAGAGGCGGGCGCCGTCGAGGTGCACGGGACGGCCCGAGGCGGCCACCCGGCGAAGCCCCTCGATCGGCCACGGCTGCCCGCCCGAGCCCAGGTGGGTGTCCTCCACGCAGACCAGCGCCGCGGTCGACCCCGCCGGCACCGTGATCGTGCCGTCGTCGTCGTCGACCAGCGTGAGCCGAACCATGGCGTTCACGTCGCTGGCCCCCTCCTCCCACCGCACGACGTGCTGCTCGCGGCCGACCACCACCTCGTCGCCCGGCTCGGTCAGCAGGCGCAGGCACAGCTGGTTGCCCATGGTCCCCGAGGGCACGAACAGGCCGACCTCGGTGCCGACCAGGTCGGCGAACACCTCCTGCAGGAGGTTGACGGTGGGGTCCTCGCCGTACACGTCGTCGCCGACCTCGGCCTCGGCCATGGCCGTCCGCATCGCCGCCGACGGGCGGGTGACCGTGTCCGACCGCAGGTCCACCGGCGAGCCAGGCACCGGGGCAGGTTCCCACGCCGGTGGCGCTGCTTACGATGGCGGCCCGTGCTCGACCTCGCCGACCTGCTCGAGCTCGCCGTCGCCGTGGCCCACGAGGCCGGGGCGCTCATCGGGTCGGCCTCCCTCGCCCACCCCGCGGCGGTGAGCACCAAGTCCTCGGCCACCGACCTGGTGACGGCCACCGACCGGGCCGTCGAGAGTGTGATCACCGACCGGCTTCTCGGCGCCAGACCGGGCGACGGGATCCTCGGCGAGGAGGGGGCGTCGGTCGAGGGCACCTCGGGCGTGACCTGGGTGGTCGACCCCATCGACGGCACCACGAACTTCGCCTACGGGTACCCTGCGTTCTGCACGTCGATCGCCGCCGAGGTGGACGGGCAGGCGGTGGTGGGCGTGGTCCACGACCCGGTGCGGGGCCAGACCTTCTCCGCCGTGCGGGGAGGTGGCGCGTTTCTCGACGGGCAGCCAGCCGTCGTCCGTCCGGCCGGCCCGCCGCTCGCGCACGCTCTCCTGGGCACGGGGTTCGGCTACGCAGCCGGGCGCCGAGCCGCGCAGGGGGCCGTGCTGGCCGACGTGGTGGCCCAGGTGCGCGACATCCGCCGGGCCGGGTCGGCGGCGCTCGACCTGTGCACGGTGGCGTGCGGGCGGCTCGACGCCTACTACGAGCGCGGCCTCCAGCACTGGGACTTCGCCGCCGGCGCCCTGATCGCCAAGGAGGCCGGGGCCTGGGTGGGCACGCTCGAGGGCGGGCCGCTGCACCCGGAGGCAACGGTGGTGGCGGCCCGGCCCGACCTCGTCGAGCCGCTGCTCGCCCTGCTGCGGACCGCCGGCGCCGACCGCATGCCGTGACCGGGTCGCCGCGTGACCGGTTCGTCACGGTCTACGGGCGGATGCCGGTGCTCGAGGCCCTGCGGGACGAGGCGCTGGTCGTCGACAAGGTCGTCCTGGCCCGGTCGGCGCACGGCCCCTCGGTCGACGACATCCTGTCCGCCGCCCGGGCCCGGGACGTCCGGGTCGAGCGGGCCGACGCCACCCGCGTCACCCGGCTGTCCCGCAACGGCCGCCACGATCAGGGCGTGGTGGCCGACGTGGTCGCCGGGGGCCTGGCCGACCTCGAGGCCTGGCTCGGCCCGCGGAACCGCGACATCGACGTCCACGTCGACGTCGTGGTCCTCGACGGCGTCACCAACCCGGCCAACGTGGGGATGGTCATCCGGGCGGCGACGGCGGCCGGCCTGGCCGTCGTCCTCCCCCGTCAGGGCTGTCCCGACCTCGGCCCGCTCGTGGTGAAGGCCTCGGCCGGCGTCGCCTTCCGGGCCACCGTCCTGCGCTCCCCCACCGCCGCCGAAGCCTGCCTGGCGCTGGCCGCCGCCGGCTGGTCGATCGTCGGCCTCGACGCCGCCGCGCCGGCCACGATCTGGCAGCCGCTCCCGCCGCCGGTCGCCCTGGTCCTCGGCGGCGAGTCATCCGGCCTCAGCCCGGCGGTCGACGCGCTGCTGGCCGATCGCCGCTCGATCCCGCTCGGCGCCGGCGTCGAGTCGCTGAACGTGGCCACCGCGGCCGCCGTGGCGGCCTTCGAGCTCCGCCGCCAGCGCAGCGCTGCTGGACCGTCGGGCTGACGCCGCCCCCGCAGGTCTGCCCACCTTTGGTGCCCCTGGGAGCCAGAAGTGGGCAGACTCAGACGGGAGGTCCGCCGCTCAGGAGGGCAGGAAGTCGAGGAGCAGGGCGTTGACCTGGTCCGGGGCCTCGAGCTGCATCCAGTGGCCGGGCCCCTCGAGCCGCTCGTAGCGGAAGCCGTTGGCGCAGTGGGCGGCGGAGCCGGTCATCTGCTCCTCGGTGAGGGCGAAGTCGCCGCTCGACCAGACCCCCATCGCCGGCGCCTGCACCGGAGGGAGCTCGAGCGGCGGGTCGACCCACGTGGCCGGAGGCAGGTTGGCCCGGTACCAGCTGAGCCCCGGCGTGAGCGACCCGTCGCGCTCGAGGTCGGCGATGACGCCGTCGAGGTCGGGGTGGTGGCTCCAGTCCCGGAAGCGGGCCCAGCCGTCGTCGCTCAGCCACCGCTCGGCCACGTCGGGGAACTGGAACAGGAGCATGTACCACGACCTGACCAGCTGGGGCATCCCGGCCGCCCGGAAGGCGGTGGGGTGGCCGACCGACAGCGCCACCAGGTGGTCGACCCGGGCGCCGGCGAAGGCCCCCAGGGCCCACGCCAGGCCTGCGCCCCAGTCGTGGCCGACGAGGGAGACCCGGTCGAGCTCGAGGGAGTCGAGGACGGCGAGGACGTCGCCGGCCAGGAGCAGGATGTTGTAGGCGTCGACGCCCGGCGGCTTGTCGGACCGGCCGAAGCCCCGCAGGTCGGGGGTGACCACCCGGAAGCCCGACTCGACGAGCGGCGGCACCTGGTGGCGCCACAGCCGGGCCGAGTCCGGGAACCCGTGGAGGAGGACCACCGGTCGGCCGTCATCCGGGCCGGTGACGTCGAACTCGATGCCGACGCCGTCGACCTCGACCCGCATGTCAGGCCCCCACGATCGAGAGCAGCTCGGACCGGGACGGGCCCGGGGCCACGTCGTCCTCCCAGCCGGCGCCCTTCTCCATCACCGCGGTGCGGAGGCCCGGCTGGGCCAGCACCTCCTCAGGCGTCTCCTGGACGGTCATGACCCGGGCGAAGGCGCGCAGCACATCCGGGTCGAGGAAGGCGGCCTTCTCCAACGACTTGAGGGAGGACCACGTCGGGTCCTCCGGGAGGTAGGCCCGACCTTCGATCTGGGCTTCGATCTCGGCCAGCCGGTGGCGATCGAAGGCCAGCGTGGACCGATACCACGGAGCCACCACAGCCTCGGTGGTCGTGGCCCAGTCGCAGGCGAAGGCCACCGGGTCCTCGAGCGGGACGGCGCGGAGGCGGTCCCGGAGCGCCTGGACGTGGATGATGCCGATCGCCGCCCCCCGCCCGAGGGAGGGGTTGGTGCAGGCCCAGCTGTCGCCGACGG
>JBKJUI010000015.1:0-12684 GCA_046590775.1 Acidimicrobiales bacterium | reverse complement strand
GCTCGTCGCCGCCGTGGGCCGGACCTCCCTCGGGTCCAAAGGCGGGGCCGCGGTCGAGGTGGATCTCCGAGCACGGCCCGCACGGACCGGTGTCGCCCATGGTCCAGAAGTTCTCGTCGTCGGTGTAGCCCATCCGCTGGATGCGCTCCTTCGGCACCGACGTGAGGTCGAGCCACAGCTGCTCGGCCTCGTCGTCGGTGTGGTGCACGGTGACCCACAGCAGCTCGGGATCGAAGCCGTACACCTCGGTGATCAGCTCCCAGGCCAGCTGGATGGCGCCCTCCTTGAAGTAGTCGCCGAAGCTGAAGTTCCCGAGCATCTCGAAGAACGTGACGTGGCGCTTCGAGCGGCCGATGTTCTCGATGTCGTCGTGCTTGCCCATGATGCGGACGCACTTCTGCACCGTGGTGGCCCGGGTGTGGACCGGCCGCTCCTCACCGAGGAAGTACGGGAGGAACTGGGTCATCCCGGCGTTGGTGAACAGCGGGGCCCGCGGGTGGTGCGGGATGAGCCCTGCGCTCGGCAGCGGCTCGTGCCCGTGCTCGACGAAGAAGCTCGTCCAGGATCGGCGCAACCGGTCGGCGTTCCAGTCGGACATGGAAGGCATCAGGCTACCGGCGCTCCGCCACCGGGCGGGAGGCTGGGACGCGCCGCCACGTCGATGGCGGGGCGGGCCTCGGCCTGCATGCGCAGCTCCTGCTCGGTGGCCTGCTTGGCCCGGCGGCCCTCGACCAGGGCGGCCCCGACGTCGCTGCGGAGGTGGCGCACCTGGCGCTGCACCGCCTCGACCGCCCCGGCCGGGGTGAGGCGGGACGCCGCCCGCTGCACCTTCACCACCATCCACGCCCCCATCCCGGCGCCGACGAGCAGCCAGAACGTCCGGCGCACCATCAGTCGCTCCCGGACCGCAGGGCCCGGCGCTCACGGAAGGTACGGGTCGCCGCCGCCGTCCCCGCCCCCCACGCACGCGCCTTGACCGCCGGCGCGGTGAGCGCAGCGTCGGCGATGCGCGCCGCCGTCTCGGCGGCGGCGACCGCGGCCTCGGCCCGCAGCACGGCACGGTCGAGCCGCTCCCCGGCATCGCGGCCGGCGGCTTCGAGCTCGGCCTCGGCGGTGCGCCTCAGCGTCCGCAGCTGGTCCTCGGCGGTCGACAGGGCCTGGATGGCCCGGCGGGCGACGATGCCGAGGGTGATCACGGCCACGAGCGCGACCACCAGCGCGGCAGCGGCGGCCATCAGCGGACACTACCCCGCCCCCTTCGAAAGGTTCCCGAGAAGTCGGTGTAGTTTCAACCGATGTTGAAATTGAGGACCGGAGCCGGCTATGGTTGCGACGGAGGGGACATGATCGGCGGGGCAGCGGGAGTGGCATCCCGCTGCCGTGAGCAGGCGGACGAGACCGAGGCCCACCGACGGGTGTCGTCGGAGCTCCTCGAGGAGATGCGACGCCTTGGCGTCTTCTCGATGCTGCTGCCCCGGGAGCTGGGCGGGAGCGACTCGGAGCCTGAAGCCTTCCTCGACGTGATCGAGACCCTCGCCGCCGGCGATGGCTCCGCCGGCTGGTGCGCCATGATCGGCGCCACCACCAACGCCATCGGCGCCTACCTGCCCGAAGCGGGTGCCAGGGAGATCTTCAGGGTCCGGGGCACGATCGTCGGCGGGACCTTCAACGCCCAGGGCCGGGCGGCGCCCGTCGAGGGCGGCTTCCGCCTGACCGGGCGCTGGCCATACGGCAGCGGTGTCGAGCACAGCGACTGGATGGCGGCGGCCTGCCTGGTCGTCGGGCCCGACGGCGAGCCGGTCCTGGTGGACGGTGATCGGCCGGACGCCAGGCTGGCGTTCTTCCCCACGGCCTCGGTCCGGGTCCACGACACCTGGGACACCACCGGCCTGCGGGGGACGGGAAGCCACGACTTCAGCGTCGAGGACGTGTTCGTCCCGGGCTTGCACACCACCACCTTCGACTTCCAGTCCTGGCCCGAGGGGCCGCTGTGGCGGATGCCGCTGTTCACGCTCATGCTGCCTCCCATGGCGGCGGTCCCGCTCGGCATCGCCCGGGCCGCCATCGACGAGGTCGTGGCGCTGGCTCCCACCAAGACCCCCTACCGCAGCCGGCGGGTGATGGCCGAGCGGGACATGGTGCAGGTGGCGGTGGCCCGGGCCGAGGCGCTCACCCGGTCGGCCCGGGCGTTTCTCCACGAGGCGGTGGGCGACGTCTGGGCCACCGCCCAGGATGGCCGCGCGGTGACGCTCGAGCAGCGGGCGTTGTGCCGCCTGGCCAGCGTCCACGCCGCCCGAGCGTCGACCGAGGCGGTGGCGCTGTGCTTCGAGGCGGCGGGGGGATCGGCCGTGTACGTCGCCTCGCGGCTCCAGCGGCACCTCCGCGACGTGCACACCGTGGGCCAGCACGTGGCTCTGGCGGCGTCCGGGTACGAGACGGTCGGGCGGGTGCTGCTCGGCCTGGGCCCCGACACGCCGCTGATCTAGGAACACTCGTGCGGACTGCACATTGACTTCAATGCTCGTTGTAATGTCCCGAAACGTTGCGGACGCTGGCGTGTCGCACTGGAGAGCTGGAGAGCTGACATGGACCCCCTGAACGACCTCACCCTGAGCCGGCGCAAGGTCCTCGGCCTGGCGGCGGCCGCAGCGGCCGGTCTCGGTCTCGGCGCCTGTGGCTCGGAGGCCACCGAGACGGCGTCGGCCACGACCGTGAAGCCGGCCGCCCCCGCCCTGGCCAACGGCCGGACGGCCACCATCAAGACCTGCGTGTACGCCAAGAACCACGCGTCGTCGATGTTGTTCTGGCAGAGGTTCGCCCCGCAGGGCGTCACGGTGAACGTCGCACCGGTCACCTCCACGGCCGAGATCCTCCAGGCGCTCGAGGGCGGAACCCTCGACTTCGGCCTGATGAGCCCGTACGTGCCGATGCTCACGCAGGCCAAGTCGAGCGTCACGACCAGGACCGTCGGCATGGTGGCCCGCCAGGGCTTCGGCCTCATCGGCAAGATCGGCGAGGTGGCCAAGGTCGAGGACCTCCGTGGGAAGAAGATCGCCATCCCGCCGCCCGGCTCGCAGGTGCTCGTCATCAACCAGGTGCTGGCCAAGGCGGGTCTCGTGCTGGGGAAGGACGTCACCGGTGTCCCCCTCGGCTACGCCGACCACCTCGGTGCGCTGACCCGTGGCGATGTCCAGGCGTTCATCGGCAGCGAGCCGCCCTGCACGCAGGCGGTCGTGAACGGGGTCGGCGTGCGGCTGCCCGGTGTGTTCGACACCCCGCTCGGCGACCTGAACACCGCGCTGTGGGCCTCGTCGGCCATGCTGAAGGACGAGGAGCTGTGCCGGGCTGCAGTCAAGATGCAGAAAGAAGCAGCCGAGTACCTCACCCCGAACGGGGAGAACGACAAGAAGGCCTGGCGCGACCTGCTCGTCGACCAGTTCGGCTTCGCCGAGCCGGTCTACGAGAAGGTGCTGGAGAACGTCGGCGCCCAGTGGAGGTTCGACAAGGTGCGCGAGGACCAGTACGTCGGCGTGGGAAAGGCCCTGGTGGCCAGCGGCGACCTGACGGCCGAGCCCGACTACGAGGGCCTCTACGCCCGCCAGTACTGGACGGTCTGACCGAGCCGCAGGCGCCATCGTGACCGACACCCCGCTCGCACCGCTGGCGGCGATCTCCGGGGCGATCGACAAGCCCGCCACGGCGCGCTCCCGTCGTAGCCGCCTCCGTCGCCTCGTTGGCCTGGTGGTGCCGCTCCTCGTGCTGCTCAGCTGGCAGCTGGCCTGGGACCGAGAGCTGAAGCCACGGTCGATCCTGCCCTCACCCCATCAGGTGCTCACCGCCGCCGACTCCTTCTTCTTCGGCCAGAACAACGTCACCCTTTCGGGGATCGTGCCGTTCAAGGGCGCCGCCTGGCTCCACATCTCGGCCAGCCTCGAGCGCTGCGCCTCCACCTGGGTCCTCGCCGTCGTGGCCGGGCTGGTGCTGGGCCTCGGGCTCGGCCTCTCGCGCTGGGTCGCCGATCTCCTCGAGCCGATCAGCAACGCCCTCCGGGCCGTGCCGCTGTTCGCCTGGCTGCCGCTGGCCGCGGTCCAGTTCGGCATCGGCGAGCCACCGGCCCGCATCCTGATCTTCATCGGCGCCCTGTGGCCGGTGGTCGTGGCCACCACCGACAGCGTGGCCCGGGTCCCGAGGGCCCAGGTCGAGACGGCACGGATGCTGGGGACGCCCCGAACCCGCCTGTGGCGCCGCGTCTACCTCCCGAGCGCCCTGCCGGAGATCGTGACGGGGCTCCGCCTGTCCTTGACCCTGGCCTGGACCTGTGTGATCGTCGGCGAGCTGCTGGGCGTGAGCCGCGGCATCGGAGCGATGATGATCTCGGCGCGCGAGGCCGGCGCCACCGAGCAGATCATCGTCGGGGTCATCCTCTTCGCCGTTATCGGCTACACCGCCGACCGGCTGCTGCGGCTGGCCGCTCGCCCGCTGGTGCGGTGGAGCGACGCGTGAGCACCTCCGGTGCCGGCCTCCTGGTCGCCCGCAACGTCGGGAAGTCCTTCGGCGAGCTGGTGGTCCTGGACGGCCTCGACCTCCAGGTGACGGCCGGCGAGACGCTCGCCCTCCTCGGGCCGAGCGGCTGCGGGAAGTCGACCCTCCTGCGGATCCTGGCCGGCCTCGAGCCGTTCGACGTGGGCACCGTCACGGTCGACGGTCACCCCGTGGAGGGACCGTCGCCCGAGCGGGGGATGGTGGCGCAGGCCGGCACGCTGTTCCCCTGGCTCACGGTCCGTCAGAACATCGGGTTCGGGCCGCGCGAGGGCGGGGCCGGCGGCGTCGACGGCCTGGTCACCGACCTCCTGGCGGTGACCGGCCTCACCGAGTTCGCCGACGTCCTCCCGCGCCAGCTGTCCGGCGGCATGCGCCAGCGCGCCTCGCTGGCCCAGGTCCTGGCCAACCAGCCTCCGCTGCTCCTGCTCGACGAGCCCTTCGGAGCGCTCGACGCCCAGACCCGCCTGCGCATGCACGAGTGGGTGCGCGCCCTGCTCGCCGAGCGGCCGACGAGCACGGTCCTGGTCACCCACGACGTCGACGAGGCGCTTCTCCTCGGTGACCGGCTGGGAATGCTCTCGCCCCGGCCGTCGCGAGTGGTCACCGAACGCGACCTCGCCTTTGGGGCCGACCGGGGCCGGCACACGCTCAGCGACCCGGAGTTCGTGCGCCTCAAGGCCAGCGTCCTCGACGAGGTGCTCGCCGCCTGAGGCGGGCCAGGCGAGACCCATCAGTCGGCTGCGGCCAGCTGGCGCAGGGCCTCCCGGTCGATCTTGCCGGTGGCGTTGCGGGGGATCTCGTCGACCAGGCGGACCGACCTGGGCGCGGCGTGCTCGGCCATCCGCTCCCGCACCCACCGCCGCACGTCATGGGCGCTGAGGCGGTCCTGGCTGCGGGTCACGACGAAGGCGGTGACCGACTCGAACGCCACCGGGTCGGGGACCCCGACGACGGCGGCGTCGTCGATCAGGGGATGCTCGACGAGCACCCGCTCGAGCTCGGCCGAGAAGATCTTGTGGCCGCCCCGGTTGATCATGTCCTTCTTGCGGTCAAGGATGTACACGTAGCCCTCGGCGTCGATGCTGGCGATGTCGCCGGTGCGGAGCCACCCGTCGGGGGTGATCGCCGCCGCGGTGGCGGCAGGGTCGGCGTAGTAGCCGGTGGTCACCAGGGACCCCCGCAGCCAGAGCTCGCCAGGCTGCCCGGGACCCAGGTGGCGGTCGTCGTCGTCGACGGCGGCCGCCTCCATGCAGGGCAGCGGGCGCCCGACCGAGCCCGGCTTGCGACGGAACTCCTCGTCCAACAGCATCGTGGCCGGCGAGTGCGTCTCCGACAGCCCGTAGATGTCGTGCAACCGCACCTGCGGCAGCCTGCTGCGGATCGCGGCGATCGTCGGCGACGGGCAGGGCGACCCTCCGAACGCCCCGACCGTCAGCTCGGGCAGCGCCGGCCAGGCGAACTCGTCGAGCCGCAGCATCAGGAGCCAGAACGACGGCACCGCGTACATCCACGTGATGCGCTGGCTGACGAGCACCCGAAGGAACTGTCGCGGGGTCGGCTCGGCCACCAGGACGCACAGGCCACCGACCAGCATCATCGGCAGCAGATGGGCGTGCATCGCACTGATGTAATACAGCGGGAACAGGACCGCGGTGCGGTCGGCGGCGGTCAGGTGCAGCACCCGGCTGTAGGTGATGCCGCTGTGGATGCTGCAGCGGTGCACGACCTGGCTCGCCTTCGGGTGGCCGGTGGTGCCGCTCGTGTAGACCACGGCGTAGGTGGCGGCCTCGTCCGGCCGATCGGCTCCCGTGTACGACCACGGACGGCGCCGACCGGTGAGGTGCTCGCCGAGCGGCCGGACCCGGTCGGGGGCCATGCCCGCCTGGGCCGCAGCGCTCCGCAGGTCGACGAGCAGGTCGGGCTGGGCCAGCGCCAGTGCGGGACCCGCGTGGGCCAGCATGTAGCCCCACTGGGCGGGAGCGAGGCGGGTGTTGACGCCGACGAGGATGGCGCCGAGCCGGGCGCAGGCCCAGAGGCCGACGGCCAGGTCCAGCCCGTTGCGGGCGGCGACCGCCAGCCGGTCGCCCTGCCCGAGCCCCTCCTCGGCCAGCCGCTCGGCCGCCCCCTCGACCAGCTCGGCGAGCTCCCGGTAGGTCACCTCCCCCTCGGGCGCCACGAGGAAGACACGGTCCCCGAAGAGGTCGACGGCCCGGTCCAGGGCATCGAGGATCGTCAGCGGCCGGTTCGGGTAGCTCAGCGCCGGTCCTCCCAGCCAGAGCTGGTCCCGCACGAGGCCCATCAGGTCCTCCGTCGGAGGTTCGGAGGAGTCCTCACTCATGTCGGTGGCGGCTGCGGGCGTTCCAGGCGCCGGCCGTGCCGAGCGCCCGCAGCTCGACCTTCCGGACACGGGTCGTCGGGGTCTTCGGGAGCTCGGCGTGGACCCGGAGCCAGCGGGGGACGAGGTAGCGCGGCAGCACGCCGGCCAGGAAGGTCGCCACCTCGGACAGCTCGAGCTCCACACCCTCGACGCCGACGATGCAGAGCAGGACCTCCTCCTCGACCCCGTCGTCGGCGGCAACGCCCACCGCCGCGGCTTCGACGATGTGCGGGTGGGTGATCGCCGCCTCCTCGATGAAAGAGGGGGCGATCATCTCGCCGGCCCGACGGATGGCGTCGCGTTGTCGGCCGATGAAACGGAGCTCGCCGTCGTCGGTCCACTGCAGGAGGTCGCCGGTCCGGTACCAGCCGTCGTCGGTCCACGCCTCCCTGGTCGGTGCCGTCGGGCCGTCGCTCCCCAGGTAGCCCTCGAACATGACGTGCTCGGCCCGGGGTCGCATCAGCAGCTCGCCGGGCTCGCCGGCGCCGAGGATGGCATCGCTGACGCCAACGATCTTGGCGTCCCACCGCTCGCTCGGCACGCCGACCGTGCCCGGCTCCTGCGGCAGGCCCCGGGCGGGCCATGACCAGCACGACGCCGTCTCGGTCTGCGCCCAGGTCTCGGCCACCTGCACGCCGAAGCGCTCCTCGATGTCCCGCCACCGGTCTATGGGGGCGGCTGCGCCCAGGATGCGTCGCACCGGGTTGTCGAGGTCGGACGGGTGGGGCCGGCGCCGGTCGAGCGCCGAAAGGATCGACCCGACGAAGGTGAACATGACGGCATCGGCGTCGCGGATCCGGTTCCAGAAGCCGAAGGGGTGGAACCCGCTGTCGATGGTGATGCTGCCGCCACGAACCAGGGCGGCGAGCAACGTGCCCTGACAGGTCACGTGGAAGAGCGGCAGGCAGCAGTACAGCGACTCGCCCGGCGCGATCGGCAGGCACTCCTCGCCGTAGGCCTCGGCCCAGGTGATCTCACAGCCACGGCTCCACAGCACGCCCTTGGGGACGCCGGTGGTGCCCGAGGTGTACATGAGCTTGGCCGGCGCGCCAGGCTCGTCCGCCAGGATCGTCGGGGGCCGGCTCGACGCCTCCTCGATGAGGTCGTCGACCCGGGGAGGCGCACCGGGCCGCCGCCACCCGCCGAAGACGAGCACATGGCGAAGATCGGGAAGGCCCTCCCGGATGGCCTCGACCTCATGCAGCAGGTCAGAGCTGACCAGCACGATCCGGCCCCGGCTGTGGCCCATCACCTGGCGGAGCGGCTCTCCGGTCAGGAGAGCGTTCAGAGGCAGGAAGACGGCGCCGAGCTTGGCGCACGCCAGCCAGGTGGCCAGGATCCCCCAGCCGTTCGCCGCCCGCGTCATCACGATGTCACCGCTCCCGTAGCCGAGCCCGGCCAGCACCTCGGCCATCCGGTTGACCAGCTCGTCGGTCTCGGCGTAGGTCAGCTTCTCGTCAGGCAGCCGAAGGAAAGGCCGGGACCCAAGCTCCGCCGCCCGGTCCTCGAGCAGTGCCCGCACCGACAGGTGACCACCGGCCAGGTCGGCACCGTCTCCTGCCTGGGTCATTCGGAGCGGCGAGCGGCGAGGCGCGCGGCCACGTCGGCCTCGAAGCCGTGGGGGGACGGGCTGTAGTAGGTGCGGTCAGCCACCTCGGCGGGGAGGTGGGGCTGATCGACCCAGCCCGACGGGTCGTCGTGGGGATAGCTGTAGCCCTTGCCGTGGCCGATGCTGGCGGCCCCCTTGTAGTGGGCGTCGCGCAGGTGGGGCGGAACCGCGCCCTTGGGTCGGTTGCGCACATCCTCCATGGCCGTCCAGATGGCGGTGGCCACCCGGTTCGACTTCGGCGCCTGGGCCAGGTGCACCACGGCCTGGGCCAGGTTCAGCTGGGCCTCGGGCAGCCCGACGTACTCGACGGCGTGGGCCGCCGCCGTGGCCACGAGCAGGCTGGTCGGGTCGGCCATGCCCACGTCCTCACTGGCCAGGATCACCAGCCGGCGGGCGACGAAGCGGGGGTCCTCCCCCGAGCTGAGCATTCGGGCCAGCCAGTAGACGCCGGCGTCGGGGTCGCTCCCCCGGATGCTCTTGATGAAGGCGCTCACCACGTCGTAGTGGTCGTCCCGGCCGTAGGTGAGCGCTCGCGTGGTGCGGGCCCGCTCGACCGCCTCGACCGTCACCTGGTGGCCGGCACCGGCGATGGCCACCGCCACCTCGAGGGTGGTGAGCAGCGCCCGTCCGTCGCCGTCGACCAGGTCGACCAGGAAGGTCGCGGCGGCATCGTCGATGGTCGACCCCTCGGCCAAAAGGCCGCGGCGCAGCAGCTGGTCGAGCGCCTCGGGACCGAGCGGCTCGAGGCGGAACAGCGTGGACCGGCTGAGCAGCGGGCCGTTCACCTCGAAGAACGGGTTCTCCGTGGTGGCGCCGACGAGGGTCAGGGTCCCGTCCTCCACGCTCGGAAGCAGGGCGTCCTGCTGCGACTTGCTGAAGCGGTGCACCTCGTCGAGGAACAGGATGGTGCTCGACCCGTGCTCGGCCAGGCGGCGGCGAGCGCGTTCAGCCGCCTCGCGAACGTCCTTGACCCCGGCGCTGACCGCGCTCATGGGCTCGAAGGCGGCGCCGACGGCGTCGGCCAGCAACCGGGCGATGGTGGTCTTGCCGGTCCCGGCTGGGCCCCAGAGGATGACGCTGGTCAGCCTCCGGGCCTCGACCAGCGCCCTCAGCGCCCCCTGCGGGCCGAGGAGGTGGTCCTGGCCGACGACCTCGTCGAGCCGGGTGGGCCGCAGCCGGCTGGCCAGCGGGCCGCGGGCCTTGAGCCGGTCGGCCAGCCCCGCCTCGAACAGGTCCATCGCCAGCGGAGCCTAAGGCCCTGGCCTAGTGGGGAGAATGGCCGGGTGCCGGAGGGGGACACGATCGCCCGGCTCGTGCGCCGGCTCAACCCGCCGACGGCGGGACGGACCGTCACCCGCAGCGAGGTGCGGATCGGCCGGGGAGCAGGGACGTCCCTGGTGGGCCAGGTCCTGCTGGGCTGGGACAGCCGGGGCAAGCACATCCTCACCCGGTTCAGCGGTGGCCTCACCCTTCACACCCACCTGAAGATGGACGGGCGCTGGACCCTGCTCGAGCGCGGCAAGGTCCTCCCCCGCCGCCTCGATCCCGACGTCCGGGTGATCCTCGGCCTCGACGGCGGAGCCACGCTCTACGGCATCGGGCTGCCGGTCGTCGAGCTGGTGCGCACGCGGGAGGAGGCCAGCGTGGTCGGCCACCTCGGCCCCGACCTCCTCGGTCCCGGCTGGGACGAGGCCGAGGCCGTCCGCCGCCTGGCCGCCGACCCTGACCGCCCGGTGGTCGAGGCGCTGCTCGACCAGCGCAACCTGGCCGGCATCGGCAATGTGTGGGCGGTGGAGACCTGCTACCTGCGTGGCCTCGACCCCTGGCGCCCGGTCGGCACCGTCGACCTCCTGGCCGCAGTGCGCCTGGCCCGCCGCATGCTCCGCCACTCCACCGACACCACCGGCAGCCACGTCACCACGGGCAACACCCGGCGGGGCGAGACCCACTGGGTCTACGGCCGAGCCGGCCACCCCTGCCGCCGCTGTGGAACGACGATCTCCTACCGGCCCGCCCGCCTGGGCGACCCCACCTCCCGAGACACCTGGTGGTGCCCCGCCTGCCAGCCGGCCAAGACCTAGGTCGGCGGGGGCAGGCGGCGGAGGCCGTAGAGCTCGAGGTCCTTCGCCTCGACCGGGGTGGGGGCACCGGTCAGCGGGTCGGTTCCGGACTGGGTCTTCGGGAAGGCGATGACCTCGCGGATGTTCTCCTCGCCGGCGAGGAGGGCCACCAGCCGGTCGATGCCGAAGGCGAAGCCGGCGTGGGGCGGCGGGCCGTAGCGGAAGGCGGCGAGCAGGAAGCCGAACTTGCGCTCGGCCTCCTCGGCGCTGATGCCGAGCAGGCGGAAGACGCGCTGCTGGACGTCGGCCTGGTGGATCCGGACGCTGCCCGAGCCCAGCTCCCACCCGTTCAGGACCAGGTCGTAGGCCTGGGAGCGCACGGCGAGTGGGTCGTCTTCGAGCAGGTCGAGGTCCTCGACGTGCGGCATCGTGAACGGGTGGTGGGCCGACAGCGGCCGGCCCGTCGCCTCGTCGACCCCGTCGAACAGCGGGAAGTCGACGACCCACAGGGCGTGGAGGCCGCCTTCGTTCACCGGGGGGCGGCCGAGCTCGAGCCGCAGCAGGCCGAGGACCTTGTTGACCACCGGGCGCTCGTCGGCCACGAACAGCAGCAGGTCGCCGGGCTCCCCCGGCAGCCCGACCCGCTCGTCCTCTGACAGGAACTTGAGGATGGGCCCTTCGAGTCCGTCGGACCCCGGGCCGCTGCGCTTCAGCCAGGCCAGGCCCTTGGCGCCCCAGCGCTTGGCCAGGTCCGTGAGGGCGTCGGTGCGTCCCCGCCCGAGAGCGGCCCCACCGGGCACGGCGATGGCCTTGACGCACGGCGCCTTGAAGGCGTTGAAGCCGGTGGATGCGAACAGCGGCGTGAGCTCGACCAGCTCCAGGCCGAAGCGGACGTCGGGCTTGTCCGACCCGTAGCGCTCCTGGGCGTCCTGCCAGGTGATGCGGCCGATCTCCCCGACGTCGTGGCCGGCGGCGGTCGCGGCTGCACGCACGGCGTGGGAGATGGCCTGCAGCACGTCCTCCTGCGAGGCGAAGGACAGCTCGGCGTCGAGCTGGCTGAACTCGAGCTGGCGGTCGGCCCGCAGGTCCTCGTCGCGCATGCAGCGGGCGATCTGGTAGTAGCGGTCGATGCCGCCCACCATCGACAGCTGCTTGAACAGCTGCGGCGACTGCGGCAGGGCGTAGAACGATCCGGGCTTCAGGCGGGACGGCACCAGGAAGTCGCGAGCCCCCTCAGGGGTGGAGGCGACGAGCATGGGGGTCTCGACCTCGAGGAAGCCCTGCTCGTCCATGGCCTGCCGGATGGCGCGGTTGACCCCGGCCCGGAGGCGCAGGTTGTGCTGCATCCGCTCCCGGCGCAGGTCGACGTAGCGGTGCTTCAGACGGATGGCCTCGTCGGTGTCGGGGCCGCGGTCGTCGAGGGAGAAGGGAGGCGGCTCGGCCGGCGACAGCACCTCGACCGAGCAGTCCCCCACCTCGACCTGGCCGGTGGCCAGCGAGCGGTTCACGGTCCCCTCGGGACGGAGGCGAACCGTTCCCGTGACCCGGACGACGAACTCGGAGCGGAGGTCGTGGGCGCCGTCGACGACGCACTGCACCACCCCCGTGTGGTCCCGCAGGTCGACGAAGGCAAGGTGCCCGCCGTGCTCGCGCCGGCGGTCCACCCAGCCGCAGAGGGCCACCTGCCGGCCGACGTCGTCGGCCCCCAGCGCCCCGCAGAGGCCGGTGCGCAGCGCGGTCGCCGGCCCCAGTGGTCCCAGCCCGGCGGGCTCAGCCATGCAGAATCCTCCTCACCTCGGCGACCAGGCCGGCCCGGGGCACGGTGGCCTCGGTCCGGGTGGCCAGGTCCTTCACCTTCACGTTCCCCTCGGCCAGCTCGGCCGGGCCGGCGAGCACGGCGACCCGGGCCCCGCGGCGCTCGGCCAGCTGCAGCTGCGGCCCCAGCTTCCTCTCGTCGGGGTAGACCTCGGCCCCCACGCCCGAGCGGCGCACGTCGGCCGCCATGGCCTGGAGATCGGCCAGGCCCACGCCGGGGAAGCGGACGAACAGCACGGGTGCCGCGGTGGTCGCGTCGGCGACCAGGCCCAGCTCCTCCA
>JBKJUI010000472.1:0-5858 GCA_046590775.1 Acidimicrobiales bacterium | reverse complement strand
CGCCTGGCCGCCTGGCCGCCTGGCCACCTGGCCGCCTGGCCACCTGGCCGCCTGGCCACCTGGCCGCCTGGCCGCTTGGCCGCCTGGCCGCCTGGCCGCCTGGCCGCCTGGCCGCCTGGCCGAGGATCGATTAATCGGTCTGTCCACCCCCGGACGCCACACGCCCACCATCGTCGCCGCTCAGCATTCGCCGTGCACGACAGCGCACCAGCCGGGCGCGGCGCCGAGTGGCCGAGCCCGCCGGAGATGACCGTGGCGCTCGTGCGGCCACAGGTGCCTCCGTCCTCCCGGCGTCAGCCGCTTCTGCCCGGGCAGGTTAGCCTTCGTCGATCGATCCTCCCGACGTCGAGAGTGAACCGGCGGCGGCCCCCTCCGCGGCGGAGGTCGTGGGCCTCCTGGCCGTGGAGGACCGGCTCCGGGTGGCAGCCGCGCTGGTCCTCGGCGCCGGCTCGCTGGACGAGGTGGTGCAGGCGACAGGTCTGACCCCGCAGGGCGCGGCGAAGGCCCTCGACCGGCTGACGAGGGGCGGCCTGGTCGTGCCGGCCGCCGGAGCACCCCGCTTCGCCACCGAGCGCCTGCGCGCCGCCGCCCGGGAGGCATCTCGGGCCAGAGCGGCCGAGCAGCCAGTCAGTCCCGATGGCGACGGGGCGCAGGCCGACCCCGTCCTCCGCAGCTTCGTGCGCGACGGGCGGCTCGTCTCCATCCCGTCGGCGAGGGCCAAGCGCCTCGTCGTGCTCGAGTGGCTGGCCGGTCGGTTCGAGCCCGGCCGGACCTACCCGGAGGCCGAGACGAACCGGATCCTCAACGTGGCCCACCCCGACCATGCCGCCCTCCGCCGCTACCTGGTCGACGAGGGCTTCCTGGAGCGGCGCCACGGCTTCTACTGGCGGGCGGGCGGCACCTTCGACGTCGGACTGAGCTGAGCCCTCGGTGCTCCGTCGACTCAGAGCTCGGCGGACCAGTCCCTCGTCTCGAGGATGTCCTTGACCCGGGCCACGAAGGCGGCGGCGTAGGCGCCGTCAAAGGCTCGGTGGTCGAAGGTGAGGGCCAGGATGCCGACCGGGTGCACGGCGACCGCGTCGCTGCCGTCGGGCAGGACGACCGCCACCGGACGCTTCTTCACGCCGTCGGTGGACAGGATGGCGGTCTGCGGCTGGTTGATGACGGGGATCGTGAGGTACGTGCCGAACGGGCCAGCGTTGGTGAGGGTGAAGGTGCCGCCGACGAGGTCGTCGGGCGACAGCCGCTTGCTGCGGGCCTTGGACGCGAGCTGGCCCACCTGCCGGGCGATGGAGCGGAGCCGCTGGTCGTGGGCGTTGCGGATCACCGGCACGAGGAGGCCCTGGAAGTCGAGGTCGACGGCGATGCCGAGGTCGACGAACCGGTGCACCACCAGCTCGTCGTCGCCGACCGAGGAGTTCACGTGGGGGAACTCCGAGATGGCGTCGACGACCGCCCTGGCCACGAACGGCAGGTAGGTGAGGCCGACGCCCTCTTCAGCCTTGAAGGCGTCCTTCCTGGCCCGGCGCACCATCTCGACACCGGAGTAGTCCACCTCGACGACCACGACGGTGTGGGCGCTGGTGGCCTTCGAGCGCACCATGTGCTCGGCCGTCACCCGGCGGATGCGGCTGAACGGGATGACCTCGTCGCGCTCACCGGAGCGCACCGGCGCCGGCGCGGCCGGACGGGCGGGGGCCGGGGCCGCCGGGGCTTCGGCGGGGGGCTGACCTGGTGCGGTCTTGTCGGCCGGAGCCGCCGCAGGTCTCGAGGCGCTCCCGGTGTCGACCACCTTCAGCACGTCGTTGCGGGTGATGCGGCCGCCCACCCCGGTGCCCTGGATCTGGGCCAGGTCGAGGTCGTGCTCGGCGATGAGCTTGCGGACCACCGGCGAGAGGAGGGCGCCGCCGCCGCCGGACGAGGGCGGCGATGCCTGCGGGGGTGTCGCCGCCGCAGGGGCCTTGGCGGGCGGCGCTGCGGCCTCCGGCTCGGGCTGGTCCTCCGGCTCCGTCTCGACCTCGGGTTCCGGCTCCGGCGCCGGCTCGGGGTCCGGCTCGGCCTTGGCTGCCGGCTCGGGCGCCGCCTCGGCCGGGGCCGCGCCGTTCCCGCCCGGCGCCTTGTCGGAGATGCGGGCCAGGACCGTGCCGACCGCCACCGTCTCCCCCTCGGGCACGAGGATCTCGGCGACGTAGCCGCTGGAGGGCGACGGCACCTCGGAGTCCACCTTGTCGGTGGAGACCTCGTACAGCACCTCGTCCTCGGCGACCTGGTCGCCCACCGCCTTGGTCCACCGGGTGATCGTCCCCTCGGTGACCGTCTCCCCCAGCTGGGGCATCGTGATGTCGGCCATCAGCCGTGCAACCCTCTCCCGGTGAGCGCCATCACGGCCTCACCGAACGTCTCGGACAGCGTCGGGTGCGGCTGCAGCAGCTGCGCCACCTCGTCGACGGTTGCCTCCCAGTTCACGGCCAGGTAGCCCTGGCCGAGCTGCTCGGTGACCCACGGCCCGGCCAGGTGCACGCCCAGGAGGCGCCCGGCCCTCCCGTCGGGCTGCTTCTCGGCCACGACCTTCACCAGCCCGTCGGTCTCGCCGACGATGATGGCCCGGCCGTTGCCGACCATCCGCAGCTTCTCGACGACGATGTCGTAGCCGGCCTCGCGGGCGGCGGCCTCGGTTAGCCCTGCGTAGGCGGCCTCGGGGTGGCTGTAGATGCACCACGGGACCTTCTCGTAGTCGACCGGCACGGGGTCCTCGCCGAGCACGTCCTTGATGGCGGTGATCGCCTCGGCGAAGGCCACGTGGGCCAGCTGCGGGGTGTCGACGAGGTCGCCCACCGCATAGACGTGGTCGGAGGAGGTGCGCATCGTGCCGTCGACCTTGACGAAGCCCTTGTCGTCGACCTCGACGCCCGTACCGTCCTCGAGCAGGCCGTCGGGGTAGGGCCGGCGGCCGATCGACATCACGATGGCGTCGACGGCCAGCGACTGGTCGCCGTTCCAGCGGATGATGGTGGACCCGTCGGCCTGGGGCTCGTGGCTCTCCACCTTCGCCTCGGTGTGGATGGCGATCCCCCGCTTGGTGAACGCCTTCTCCAGCACGGCGCGGATGTCCTTGTCGACCGGCGGCATCAGGGTGGGCAGGAACTCGAGGATGGTGACCTCACAGCCCAGGTCGCACAGCGCCGAGGCGAACTCGCAGCCGATCACCCCGCCGCCGACCACCGCCACCCGTTTGGGCAGCGACGTCCACGAGAGGACCTCGTCGGAGGTGTGGACGTGCTTCCCGTCGACCTCGAAGCCCGGGAGCGTCCGTGGCACGGAGCCGGCCGCCAGCACCACCGCCTTCCCCTTCAGCACCGTGCCGTCGTCGACCTTGACCGTGAGGCCCTCGGCCAGCCGCCCGAACCCGCTGACCACGGTGACCTTGCGCTTCTTCAGCAGGCCGGTGAGCCCCCCGACCAGCTGGTCGACCACCTTCTGCTTCCGCTGCTGGGCCACCCCGAAGTCGATCGTCGGCTCGCCGGCGCTGATCCCGAACGACGCGGCGTGGCTGACGGTGCGGAACACCTGCGCCGTCTCGAGGTACTCCTTCGCCGGGATGCAACCCCGGTTGAGGCACGTCCCGCCCAGCCGCTCCTTCTCAACGACCGCCACCCGCAGGCCGGCGGCGGCGCCGTACAGCGCGGCGGCGTAGCCACCAGGCCCACCGCCGATCACGACCACGTCGAACTGCTCGGCCAGGGGGACCACCACCTCGTTGTGTGCGTCGGAGCCGCTTCGATCGTAGGTGGCCCCACTCTCTGCCCGCGCCGGCCCGTTGCCACCGCTCGCGACACCAAGGAACAGCGCCCTGCCAACTGGCGCGCCAGAACACCGCGCCCCGACGAGGACAGCTGGCGCGCCAGAACCCCCGGACAGCTGACGCGCCAGAAGCGCGCGCCTCTCGGAGGACAAGTGGTGCGCCAGTTGGCGGAGCGGTCGTCGTGCGCCGGAGCCGCCGGCCGATCAGGCGCGGGTGGTCGAGGTGGGGGCGGGGACCTGGTCGACCCGGTTCCGCACGTCGCTGTTGCTCAGGGTGAAGAGAAGCACGGTGCCGGCGGCGAGGATGGCGACGCCGCACAGGAGGGCGGCGATGATGAGCTTGCGGGTGCTCACGGGGTCGGGCGGCCCAGCGGCTCGGGAGGCACGGGTACGACGGTAGCCACCCCGGCCGGCCGCCTAGGCTGGCTTTGCTCGACACCACGTACGCGCAAGGGGAGCCCGGCGAACCGGGCTGAGAGGCGGGACCAGCCCGCGACCCTCGGACCGGCCCGGTCATGCGGGCCCAAGGGAGGCGCTCCATGGCCACACCGACGACCACCGACGACCCGCTCGTGGTCGGCGACCGCACGTTCACGTCGCGGCTGCTGATCGGCACCGGCAAGTTCTCGTCGAACGCCGTCCTCACGGCCAGCATCGAGGCGTCGGCTGCGGAGATCGTGACGGTGGCGCTGCGCCGGGTCGACCCGACGGCCGGCGAGGACATCCTCGACGCCCTGCCCCCCGGCGTCCTGCTGCTCGTCAACACCAGTGGTGCCGTCGACGCTGACGAAGCCGTCCGCCTGGCCCGGCTGGCCCGCTCGGGTGGTGCCCCGCCGTGGGTGAAGCTCGAGGTGACCCCCGATCCCCGCCACCTGTGGCCCCACCCGCTCGGAACCCTGGCCGCGGCCGAGCGCCTGGTGGCTGACGGCTTCACGGTGCTCCCCTACTGCCCGGCCGACCCGGTGCTCTGCAAGCGCCTGGAGGAGGTGGGCTGCGCCACCGTGATGCCGCTCGGGTCGTTCATCGGCTCCAATCAGGGCATCACCACGCGCGAGACGCTCCAGGTCATCATCGAGCAGGCCACCGTGCCGGTGGTCGTCGATGCCGGCCTCGGCGCCCCCTCGCACGCCGCCGACGCCCTCGAGCTCGGGGCCGATGCCGTCCTGGTCAACACCGCCATCGCCACCGCCGCCGACCCGGTGGCCATGTCCACCGCCTTCCGGCTGGCCGTAGTGGCCGGTCGCCTGGCCCACCGGGCGGGCCTGGCCGGACGGGCGCCCGCCGCCCGAAGCTCGTCCCCCCTCACCGGCTTCCTGGAGCCGGTGTGACCGAGGCCACCCTCCACCCGAAGAGGTCGATTCCGGGTTTGCCCACTTTTGGTCCCCGGGCGAACCAGAACTGGGCAAACCCGGTTGGGGTGAGGGGCTGGTGAGCGCCGGCGAGGTCACGCTCAGCTCGCGGCCGACGGGCGTCCCGCCCGGCACGGCGGCGGCCGACCTGCTGGCCACCGACCTCGAGGGGTGGCGGCGGCAGGTCGACACGGCGACGCCCGTGCAGGTCGATCGCCTCCTGGCCACTGGGCGGGCCCGGGCCGAGGACCTTTCGGTGCTCCTCTCGGCGCCGGCGGCCGAACGGCTGGAGGACCTCGCCGCCGCGGCCCACCAGCTCACCCTGCAGCGCTTCGGCCGGGCCGTCCGCCTCTTCGCCCCGCTCTACCTCTCGAACGAGTGCGTCAGCGTGTGCACCTACTGCGGGTTCTCGGCCGGGAACGAGATCGCCCGCCGCACGCTCACCGTCGACGAGGCGGTCGCCGAGGCCACCGCGCTGGTCGACCGCGGGTTCCGCCACGTGCTGCTGGTGGCGGGAGAGCATGCCCGGGTGGTGTCCAAGGGCTACCTCGAGGAGGTGGTCCGGGCCCTGGCCCCACTCGTGCCGCAGCTGTCGGTCGAGGTGCAGGTCTGGGACGAGGCCACCTACGGCCGGTTGGTCGCCGCCGGTTGCGACGGCCTGATCGTGTACCAGGAGACCTACGACGCCGACACCTACGCCGACGTCCA
>JBKJUI010000459.1:0-6491 GCA_046590775.1 Acidimicrobiales bacterium | reverse complement strand
GGCGATGCGGCGCACCATCTCGGTGCGCTGCAGGACCTGGACGACGTCGCGCACGGTGACCAGGTCCTCGATCTCGAGGGCCGACAGGTTGCTGGAGACCTCGTCCAGACGGCTGCGATAGCGCTCCAGCGCCCGCAGGGCCTGGTTGGCACCGTCCAGGAGTCGGGGAATGGGGTCGAGGCGGTGCTTCTGCTCACCCACGTAGACGGCGATGGCGGCCATCCGCTCGGAGACCGAGATGACGGCCACGTCGATGGACCGCGCCACGCGCTCGCCGGTGCGGTGCCGGGTGCCGGTCTCCGACGTGGGGGTGTTGGGGTTCGGGACGAGGTGGACGTTGGCCCGGGCGATCCGGCTGGCGTCGGGGGCGAGCACGATGGCGCCGTCCATCTTGGCCAGCTCGGCCAACCGCTGGGGGCTGAACTCGGCATCGAGGAGAAAGCCGCCGGAGCAGATCTGGAGCACGTCGGGCCCGTCGCCCACGACGATCAGAGCGCCCATGCCGGCGCCGAGGATGCGGTCGAGCCCGCTCCGCAACGGCGTCCCCGGCGCCACGGTGGCCAGCGTCTGCAGCATGGCGGCGGCACGAGGTTCGGCCATCAGGACAAAGTGTCGCAGGTGGAAGGCCGCTGGCCTAGCGGACGACCGAGCCGGCCCCAGCCCTCCAAGTCTGCCCACTTCTGGTCCCCAGGAGGACCCGAAGTGGGCAAACCCGATTTTGGTGGAGGGCCGGTTGATGCCGGCACCACCGCGCGCCTTCGAGGAGGGAAGATCCCCGACATCGTCCTGAGGCCGGCGAGCGCTGATCTTCGCTCCTCGACCGCCCGGCGGGCTTCTCATGGCCGGGCGGAACAGAAAACAGCCGGCCGGAGGCCGTCCGATCCCTGCAGTCCGCCGCAGGCCGGCGCTGGCCGCAGGCCGCAGGCCGCAGGCCCTAGGGGAGCAGGTTGCAGCGGGCCAGGGCCGAGCGGAGGTCGTTGACCCGGACGGCGGTGATGCCGGGCGGGGCCGGCGGAGCCGAGCGGGGCAGGATGGCGCGGCTGAAGCCGAGGCGGGCCGCCTCGGCCAGGCGCCGGGGCGTGGAGGAGACCTGGCGGACCTCGCCGCCCAGGCCGACCTCGCCCACGGCCACCACGTCGGCGGGGACGGCAACGCCGGCGGAGGAGGAGGCGAGGGCCAGGGCCAGGCCCAGGTCGACCGCGGGCTCGTTCACCCGGACGCCTCCGGCCACCGCCACGTGCACGTCCCGGTTGGCCAGCTCGACCTGGCAGTGGCGGGAGAGCACGGCCACCAGCTGGGCCAATCGGTTGCCGTCGAGGCCCGAGGCCGACCGCCGCGGGTTGTTGAGCGTGGTGGGGGTCACGAGCGCCTGGACCTCGACGAGCAGGATGCGGCTGCCCTCCTGCACCGGGACGACCACCGAGCCGGTGACGCCGGCCTGGCGGTCACCGAGCAGCATCCCGCTCGGGTCCTCAACCCCCTCGAGACCCCGCTCGCCCATGGAGAACAGGCCCAGCTCGCCGGTGGCGCCGTAGCGGTGCTTCACGGCCCGGAGGAGCCGCAGGGCGTGGTGGCGGTCTCCTTCGAACGACAGCACCGTGTCGACGAGGTGCTCGAGCACCCGGGGACCGGCCAGGTCGCCGTCCTTGGTGACGTGGCCCACCAACACCGCGGCCAGCTGGCGCTGCTTGGCCAGGGCCGTGATGGCGGCCGCCACGGCCCGCACCTGGCCGGGCGATCCGGGGGCCGGCCCCAGCTCGGGCTCGCACACCGTCTGCACGCTGTCGACGACGAGGAGGACGGGCTGGACGTCGTCGACCGCCTGCACGACCTCGCCGACCGTCGTGGCTGACAGCAGGTGCAGCCCAGCGGCCAGGCAGCCCAGCCGGTCGGCCCGGCGCCGGACCTGCTGCGCCGACTCCTCGGCGCTGACCAGCAGCGTGCGCTGAGCCTTGCCTCCGGAGCCGGCAGGCTCGGCGGCGGAGCGACCGGCCAGCGCCTGCAGCAGGAGGGTGCTCTTGCCGATGCCCGGCTCCCCGCCGACGAGGGTGACGCTCCCGGGCACCAGGCCGCCGCCCAGCACCCGGTCGAGCTCGGGCACCCCGGTGGGGCGGGGGACGGCGCCGACGGCGTCCACCTGGCTGATCGGCACGGCTCGATCCCGGCGTGACAGCGCGTCGGCGAGGGCGGCCGCCTCGACCTCCTCGAGCGCATCCCACTCGCCGCAGCCGGAGCAACGGCCCTCCCAGCGAGGGGCGACGGCCCCGCAGCTGCGGCAGCGGTGCGTGGTGCGGAGTCGGGCCATGCCCCGAGCCTAAGCAGCGCCGTGACGCCGAAGCGAACACCTGTTCGGGCCCGGGTGGTGGTCGGTCGGCCCGATGGGGCAGGCTGGTGCCTTGGCCGACGACCCGACCGCACGCCCAGGCCCGACCGGCGACCCCGCCGACCCGCCCGAGGGCCGCAGCGCGCCGGCATCGGGGACGCCCGAGCGGTCCTGGCAGGGGCTCGCCGTGGGCCTGGCCATCGCCATCGCCGTGGTGCTCCTGCTCGTGGCGGTGGCACTGGTCTCGAGGCGCGGCGGCGGTGACGACGACGCCACCCCGGCCACCACCGCCGGCTCCCCGGCGAGCAGCGCCGGCGGCCAGCCGGGGCCGACCGTCACCGGTGGCCAGCCGCTCGGGACGGGACCCGCCACCACGCGCCAGCCGACGCCGATCCCCATCGTGGCCGCCGACGACCGTCGGATCGTGGTCCTCGACCAGTCAGGCTCGGCCCCGCCCCGCACCCTGTTCGACCTCGGACCGTCCTCTTCCTCCGACCAGGAGCCCCCCACCGTCGGCGGGGTCTCGCTGTCCGGCGACGCCAGCTCTGCCTTCTTCGACGTCGTCGGCACGCCGGCGGCCGGGGCGATGAAGCGGGTCCCGGTGTCCGGCGGGCCGGCAGAGGACATCGGCCCGGGGGTGGCCCCGGTGCCGAGCCCCGACGGGTCGACCCTCGCCCTGATCGTGGCTCCCGAGCCCGACGTGCCGGCCACCCTCGTGGTGCGGGCCATGGCCGGCGGGAGCGAGCGGCGGATCGACCTCGGCGAGGGGACCTGCGGGAACATCGCCTGGGCCCCGTCCCGTCGTGAGCTGGCCATCGACCTCTGCTCGGGCAGCGAGCCCACCAGCGTGGCGATCGTCGACGTCGCCTCCAGCGGCGTGTGCACGCTGATCCCGCCGGAGGGCCTCACCTGGTCCGTCCCCGGGTTCAAGCCTGACGGCACCCTCACCCTCGTGGAGCAGCGGGGAGCCGACGCCGCGGTGGTGGCCCTGACCCCCGACCGCAACGCCGTTGCCACCACCATCCTGCGCCGCCCCAGCTCGTCCATCGGCACCATCGACTGGAGCGCGGCCGGTGACCTCCTCGTGTGCGACGGCGACGCCATCGTCCTGGCGGCCATCGGCGGCACCAAGCCCCAGCAGGTGGCCACCGGGTTCACCGCCGCGGCGTGGTGAGGCGCCGCTAGTCGGTCGTCCTGGGCCGCCGGCGGCGGCGGGCCAGGAGGACGACGAGGAGGGCCAGGATGGCGAGGGGCCCCAGGGCGCCGGCCGCCAGGTTGACGACGTTCCAGGCCGACGACTCGGCCGTCAGGTCGACGCGGTCCCGCAGGCGCAGGTCCCAGCGGGCACCGTTGGCCGTCTGCTGGGGAGCGTTGCTCTCGACATCACCCGGCAGCCGGACGGCCACCTGGACGCCGACGGCCTTGTCCACCGGGCCGTTGAGCGCCTCCTCGAGGCGGGCCAGGTCGACGCCGACGTCCGAGCCGCCCAGCGCCTGGCGGATGCCGGGGTCGCCGAACGCCTCGACGCCCTTGGCGAAGTCGACCGTTCCCATGAAGCGGGTGGTGGTGCGGGCAAAGGACCGTCTCCGCTCGAGGCGGAAGCCCTGGAACGGGCCCGTCGGGCCGCCGAGCTCCTCGATGGTGCGCCGGGCGCCCTCGGCGTCGTCGAACGCCTTGGTCGCCACCACCTGGACGGCGCCGTCGGGGCGCGTGGTGGGGCCGTCGACGGTCCAGCCGGCCTGCCTGAGGTCGTCGACCCGGACGCCGGCCGAGAGGTCGACGGCGCTGGCCACCTCGCGGTCGGCCACGACCTCGACCCGCACCCGTCCCGAGCCGTCCGTCTCGGCGTCGATCCCCACCTCGACGTCCACCCTGCAGGCGCTGCACAGGACGACCATCACCGCCACCGCCACCAGGATCCGCCGGTGCACGGCCGGGCACGCTAGCGCCGGATCCGGTCAACTCGACCCCCACGGCCCTCCACGGCCTAGCGTTCGCGCCATGGAACGCGACAGCTACGCACCTGGCACCCCCTCGTGGGCCGACCTCGGCAGTCCCGACATCGACGCCTCGGCGGCCTTCTACTCGGGCCTGTTCGGCTGGGAGGTGCCCGAGACCGGCCCCGAGTTCCATGGGTACCGCCTGGCCTTCAAGAACGGCAAGGCCGTGGCCGGGATCGGCCCGCAGCAGGGCCCGGTCTCGGCTTGGACGACGTACATCGCCAGCGACGACGTCGACGCCTCGGCTGCGCTCGTCAAGGACAGCGGCGGCACCGTGATGATGGAGCCGATGGACGTGATGGACGCGGGTCGCATGGCCATCGTCACCGACCCCGAGGGGGCGGCCTTCGGCGTGTGGCAGGCCGGCACCCACAAGGGGGCGCAGCTGGTCAACGAGGCCGGCACCATGGGCTGGAACGAGCTGTGGACCCGCAACGCCGACCAGGCCAAGGCCTTCTACCCGGCGGTCTTCGGCTACACCCTCGACGAGGCCAGCATGCCCGGCTACACGATCTGGATGCTCGACGGCCAGATGGTCGGCGGGTGCATGACGATCCCCGAGGACATGCCGCCCCGGGTGCCGGCGCACTGGGCCGTCTACTGGGTGGTCGACGACGTCGACGCCGACGTCACCAGGCTGACCGACCTCGGCGGGATGGTCGTCAGGCCCCCGTTCGACGTCCCCGGCGTCGGCCGCATGGCCATGGTGCACGGCCCGGCCCACGAGTCGTTCGCCCTCTTCACCGGCCCCAACCAGAGCTGATCCGCCTGGGCGCGCCGGAGGGGCCCCGTGGGGCCCCTCCGAATGGTGCTGCTCTCGCTTCGAGCCTCAGCTCGGGGTGGCGGCGAGCTCCTCGACCGGCGGGGGCTCGAAGCCCTCGATGGCCCGGAACACGATGTCGTCGTTCTCGACGTCGACGATGATCGTCTCGCCCGACCGGTACTCCTTGAAGAGGATCTTCTCCGAGAGCGGGTCCTCGATCATCCGCTGGATGGCCCGGCGCAGCGGGCGGGCGCCCATCGACGGGTCGTGGCCCTTGTCGACCAGCAGGTACTTGGCCGCCTGGGTCAGCTCGAGGCCGAGGCCCTGCTGCTCCAGCTGCTTGCGGGTGCGGGCGATCATGAAGTCGACGATCTGGGTGACCTCGTCGCGTGTGAGCTCGTGGAAGACGATGATCTCGTCGATCCGGTTCAGGAACTCGGGCCGGAAGTGCGCCTTGAGCGCATCGTTGGCCTTCTCCTTCATCTTCTCGTAGGTCACGGCCTCGCTGCTCCGGGCGAAGCCGAGGTTGGCCTTGCGCAGGTCGGCGGTGCCGAGGTTCGAGGTCATGATCAGCACGCAGTTCTTGAAGACGACGGTGCGGCCCTGGCTGTCGGTGAGCCGCCCGTCCTCCAGGATCTGGAGGAGCGTGTTGAACACGTCCGGGTGGGCCTTCTCGATCTCGTCGAACAGGACCACGCTGAACGGCTTGCGGCGGACGGCCTCGGTGAGCTGGCCGCCCTCCTCGTAGCCGACGTACCCGGGAGGCGAGCCCACGAGGCGGCTGACCGTGTGCTTCTCCATGTACTCGGACATGTCGAGCTGGATGAGCGAGGCCTCGTCGCCGAACAGGAACTCGGACAGCGTCTTGGCCGTCTCGGTCTTCCCCACTCCCGACGGGCCGAGGAAGATGAACGAGCCGGCGGGCCGCTTGGGGTCCTTGAGGCCCGACCGCGTGCGGCGGATGGCCCGGGATACCGCGGCGAGGGCATCGTGCTGGCCGATGACCCGCTTGTGCAGCTCGTCCTCCATGCGCAGCAGCTTGGCCGTCTCCTCCTCGGTCAGCTTGTACACCGGGATGCCGGTCCAGTTGGCCAGCACCTCGGCGATGACCTCCTCGTCGACCACGTCGAACAGGTCCTGGCCGGCGGCCCGGGCCTCGGCGTCCATCGTGTCCTTGCGGCCGATGAGCTCCTCCTCCTCCTCGCGGAGGCGCTTGGCCAGGTCGAACTGCTGGCGCTCGATGGCCCCCTCCTTCTCGAGCTTCACCCGGCCGATCTTGTCGTCGACCTCTTTGCGGGCCGGCGGCACGGCCATGCGCATCCAGCGCATGGCCGTGCCGCCGGCCCGCAAGGAGGTCGACGACAAGCTCGGCCGGGTGAAGCTCGAGAAGGAGGGGGCCATCGAG
>JBKJUI010000361.1:0-8886 GCA_046590775.1 Acidimicrobiales bacterium | reverse complement strand
GGATGCGCTTGACCAGCGAGGCGTCGTTGACCAGGTAGCGGGTCGGGAAGTTGTCGGTGCCGTCGACGATCACGTCGTAGCCGTCGAAGATGTCGAGGATGTTGTCGGCGCCCAGGCGGACGTCGTAGGTGACCACGTTCACATCAGGATTGAGGCTGACCAGCGTCTTCTTGGCCGAGTCGACCTTGCGGTCGCCCACCCGCTCCATGTTGTGGAGGATCTGCCGCTGCAGGTTCGAGGCGTCGACCACGTCCATGTCGACGATGCCGAGCGTGCCGATGCCGGCCGCCGCCAGGTAGAGGGCGGCGGGCGAACCGAGGCCGCCAGCGCCGAGCAGCAGGACCTTCGCCTCGAGCATCTTCAGCTGGCCCGCCTCGCCCACCTCGGGCAGGAGGAGGTGGCGCTGGTAGCGGTTGCGCTGCTCGGCGGTGAGCGAGGCCGGCACCTTCCACTCTCGCCCCTCGTTCTTCCACTTGCCGAAGCCCCCGGCGACCGACACGACGTTGCTGTAGCCCAGCTGCTGGAGGGTGTCGGCGGCGAAGGCCGAACGGGTGCCTCCAGCGCAGTAGACGACCAGCTCGGCGTGGCGGTCGGGCACCTTCGACTCGACCTGGGACTCGAGGAAGCCCCGCGGGATGTGCACGGCGCCGACCAGAGCGCCCTGGTCGTGCTCGTCGGCCTCGCGGACGTCGAGGACGACCGCGGCCGGGTTGGCGGTGATGCGGCGCTCGGCCTCGTCGGTGTCGATCTCGGCGATCCGCCCCTTGGCGGCGCTCAGCAGGTCACGCATGGAGGGCACGGCTAAATCTTACAACTTTGGTCGCCTTTTGATTCCCCTGCTCGCTCAGGGCTTGACGAGCTGGCCTCGGACGGCGCCGCTGGGCTGAGCGGCGGTGTGGACGTTGACGTAGGCGTTGGCCGGGGCGGCGACGACGGTGGCGACGGTGGCGGGGTCGGCGGTCACGCAGCCGCTGGCGCGGCCGTCCTTCGGGGTCGGCAGGGTGATCACGACGGGGCCGGCGGCGCCCTTGGCGGCGGTGTGGACGTGGGCGGCGGTGGGGGGGTCGACCTTCGACGTGGCGAGGTCGGCGCACACCTTGCCGTCGGGGGTGAGGACCAGGCGCGCCGTGCCGGTGCCGTCCTTGGCCCCCGGGCCCGGCACCTCCTCGGCGCCGGCGAGGTCAGCTGTGAGGACGCTGGCTCCCGGCGGGACGGTCGTGGCGCCGTCCCGCAGCGGCACCGAGCCGCCGCCGGTGTCAAGCGCCCCCCCGGTGTCCTCGCTGCCGCAGCCGGCGGCCGCGAGCATGGCGACGACGAGGAGGCCGATCGACGCAGCGGCACGGCGGGAGGAGCGGGGGCGGTCCATCGGGCGGAACGCTAATTCGGGTCGAGGAGGGCCGGCAGGACCTCGGAGATCGGCTGGCGGACGACGGCGTCGGCCACGGCGTCGTAGGGGGTCGGCTGGGCGTTGACGATCACGACCGCCGCCCCCGCCCGGGCCGCCAGGGGGACCAGGCCGGCGGCGGGCTGGACCTGCAGCGAGCTGCCGACGGCGAGCACCAGGTCGCAGGAGGTCACCGCCTCCACCGCCGCCTCGAGGACGAGGGGGTCGAGCTGCTGGCCGAACGAGATGGTGGTGGACTTGAGGATGCCCCCGCAGGTGGCGCAGCGGGGGTCGTCGTCGCCGGCCCGGAGCCGGGTCAGCACCTCGGCCATCGGCCCCTTCGCCCCGCAGGACCAGCACATCCACCCCCACATCGAGCCGTGCAGCTCGACGACCAGCTCCGGCGAGGACCCCGCCCGCTGGTGCAGCTCGTCGATGTTCTGGGTGACGAGAGCCCGCAGCCGGCCCTGCCGCTCGAGGTCGACGAGCGCCAGGTGGCCAGGGTTCGGTCGGGCCTCCCACGCCGGGGAGGACAGCCGGTTGCGCCACGCCTGGCGACGGACGTCAGCGTCAGCCAGGTAGTCCTGCAGCGAGGACGTGCGCTCGGCGCCCGGGTTCTTGGTCCACACGCCCTGCGGCCCGCGGAAGTCGGGGATCCCCGAGTCGGTCGAGATGCCGGCCCCGGTGAGGACGGTGACGGCGCGGGCGGCGCCCACCACGGCACGGGCGTCGTCGACTCCCACGGCGCGAACCGTACTCCCTCGCCCCTTGCAGCATGAAACGTACTGAAGTATACTGAAAGGGAGGCTTACCACCACCTCGCTCTGCACCTCCCCCTCCACTGCGTCCCCTGCGACCCCGGAGATCCCCGTGCCCGACCCCGCCCCCTGGCCCACCCCACGCGCCGCCTCTGACGGCGCCGCCTCGCTGTCGATCGTCCCCTGGGCCGACCCGTTCCTCGAGCGCGAGGGTCACGACCCCCGCTCGCCCTACGCCGAGCGGTTCTGGCTGCCGACGCTCGGGCCCAGCACCTACCTCCTGCACCGCCACCTGGTCGGCGGGTTCGACCGGCGGACGGCGGGCTACGGGCTCGACCCGCTCGAGGTCTCGGTGGCGCTCGGGCTCGGTCCGGCCACGAGCCGCAGCGCCCCCTTCGGCAAGGCCCTCATCCGCCTGGTCCGCTTCCGCCAGGCCGAGGTCCGCCCCGACGGCGCCCTGGCCGTCCGCCTCCACGTGCCGCCCCTCTCGCTGCGCCAGGTCGAGCGCCTGCCGCCCGGGCTGCAGGCCGAGCACCGGAGGGTGGCGGCCACCTTCGCCGAGCTGCGAGCCCGGCGGGCTGCCGCCTCCCGGACGCCCGCCGCTTGACGGCTGCCCTGCCGATCATCCGGCGGGCGCTCAGGGTGGCTAGGGGACAAGGCTGTCAACCGGGCGGGGCGTTCCGGCGTCTGTGGGGGCAGGCAACGAGAGGAGCTGACCCGATGGATCGACGGTGGCTGGCTGGGCGGCGTTCGTGGCGGCTGGTGCTCCTGGCCCCCCTGATCGCCGCGCTCACGATCGTGGCGCTGCTGGCTTCGCCGGCCGACGCGGCCAAGCGGCCGTTCTGCCGACAGCCCTGGGGCTCGATGCCCAAGCAGCTGGGCAACAACGACCCCGGCTTCCCCCCGACGCTCCTCACGAACGTCCGGGCCGGGCGCAACGCCTGCTACGACCGTCTGGTCTTCGACCTCGGCGGTCCGGCCATCGGCTACCGGGTCGAGTACGTCCCCCAGGTGACGGCGGACGGCAGCGGCGACCCGGTTCCCCTCCGCGGCGGCGCCTTCCTCTCGATCGTCCTGTCGGCGCCGGCCCACGACGAGGCGGGGCGACCCACCTACCGGCCGGCCGACCGGGCCAACGCGGTCGACGTGCGCGGCTTCACGACCTTCCGCCAGGTGGCCTTCGCCGGCGACTTCGAGGGGCTCACGACGTTCGGGCTCGGCGTTCGGGGCCGGCTGCCGTTCCGGGTGCTCGTGGTGCCGGTGGCCGGGGGTCGCTCGCAGGTCGTCCTCGACGTCAGCCACCGCTGGATCTGAGCCCCCGAGGTCAGCTCCAGGCCGTGAGGAGCTGGAGGAGGGTGCGGGTGGCCACCCCGGTGGCCCCCTTCGACAGCTCGGCGTCGTCGCCGTCGACCCGGGCCGGCCCGGCGATGTCGAGGTGGGCCCAGGGCACGTCGCCGACGAAGTCGCGGAGGAAGAGCGCCGCCGTGATGGCCCCGCCCTGGGGGCCGCTGCCGATGTTCTTGCGGTCGGCCACGTCGGAGTCGAGGTGGCGCCGGTAGCGGGCGCGCAGGGGGAGGCGCCACACCGCCTCCCCGGATGCCTCGGCCGCCGCCTCGATGCGGGCGGCCAGGTCGTCGTCGGTGGAGAACAGCCCGGCCACCTCGCGCCCGAGGGCCACGACGCAGCCGCCGGTGAGCGTGGCGACGTCGACGATGGCGTCCGGCGCCGCCTCCGTGGCCACGGCCAGCCCATCGGCCAGGACCAGCCGGCCCTCGGCATCGGTGTTCAGCACCTCGACGGTCGAGCCGTCGCGCAGGCGCAGCACGTCGCCCGGCCGGGTGGCCGCCGGGCCGGGCATGTTCTCGGCCGCGCAGATCAGGCCGACCACCCGCACGCCCACGTTCAGGGCCCGGCAGGCCGAGAGCGTCCCGAGCACGGCCGCCGCCCCGCTCATGTCCAGCTTCATGGTGCTCATCCCCTCGGCGGTCTTGATGGACAGTCCCCCGGAGTCGAAGGTGATGCCCTTGCCCACCAGGTACACGGTGGGGACGTCGGCGCTGGCGCCGTCGGGCTCGTAGGTGAGCCGCACCAGGCGCGGAGGCTGGGCCGAGCCGGCCGCCACGCCGAGCAGGCCCCCGCAGCCCTCCTCGGCCAGGCGGGCCTCGTCCCACACCTCGACGGTCAGGCCGGCGCTTCCGGCCAGCCCCTCGGCGGCCGAGGCCAGGTCGACGGGGGCCATCGTGGCCGGCGGCTCGTTGGCCAGGTCGCGGGCCAGCGCGGTGGCCTGCGCCACGGCCAGGCCCCGGCCGACAGCGGCGGCGTCGCCACCCACCACGTGCACCCGCCGCCCGGTCGGCGCCGGCGCCGGCGCCGTCTTGTGGGCCGTGAACGAGTAGGTGGCCAGTGCCGCCCCCTCGGCCACCGCCTGGGCGGCCACGGCCACGTCGAGGCCGGCTGGCACCGCCGCGAGCAGCGCCAGGTCGACCGACTCGGACGAGCCGGCCTGGCGCACGGCCAGGGCGGCGGCCCGGCGCAGCCCGCCGGCGTCCAACGTGCCGGCGGGCCCGACGCCCACGGCCAGCACCACCCCGCCGTCGTCGGACGGCAGGGCCAGCACCTCTCCCAGCTTGCCGGTGAAGCGCCGGGACGCCAGGAAGTCGGCATCCAGCGTGGCCCCGGCGCCGTCCGGCACGCCTCCGTCCTCGACGACCGGCACGGCGAGCACCGAGCTCGTGCTCGTGGCGTCGGCGGTGAGGTCGATCGAGAGGGGCATCCGACCATCCTCCCCGACCGGCGCTCCTACTCCTTCGCCCGGATGCTGCCGCCGGCGGTGGCCTCCTCGGCTCGCGCCAGCGCCCAGAGCAGGCTCGACAGGCGGTTGAGGTAGGGCACCACCGACGAACCCGGGGCGGCCACGGCGACAGCCCGGCGCTCGGCCCGGCGCACGAGGGTGCGGGCCACGTCCAGCTGGGCCGCCAACCGGTCCTGGCCGGGCACCACGAAGTCGGTGAGCGGCGGGAACCGGGAGGCGGCCTCGTCGGCCCAGGTCTCGACGGTGGCCACCATCGCCGGCGTGGCCCGGCTGGCGCCGTCGACCAGCTTCTGATGGTTGGCGGGCGCCGTGGCCAGCTCGGCCATCACCACGTACAGGTCCCGGCACACCCCGGTGAGGAGCCCGTGCAGCGGCGAACCCGCCGGGGTCGCGGCGCGGGCCACGCCGAGCGCGGCCTGGGCCTCGTCGGCGCTGCCCAGCGCCTCGGGCTCGGCGGCGTCCTTGGCCACCCGCCCCCCGTAGTACAGCCCGGTCGTCCCGTCGTCGCCCTTCCCGGTCCAGAGGTGCTCCACCCCGCCATCTTGACCCGCCGGGTCGGCCGCTAGGTGCGCTCGGTGACCACGCCGGCCTCCACCTCGAGGGTGCGGGTGAGCGACGTGGCCTCGAGGAGTCGGCGGTCGTGGCTGACCAGGACGAGGGTGGCGTCGTAGGCGTCGAGGGCCTGCTCGAGCTGCTCGATGGCCGGCAGGTCGAGGTGGTTCGTGGGCTCGTCGAGGACGAGGAGGTTGACGCCGCGGGCCATGAGCGCAGCCAGCACCGCCCGGCTCCGCTCCCCGGGCGACAGCGCCGACCCCGGACGGCCGAGGTGGTCGGCGGTCAGGCCGAACTTGGCCAGCAGGGTGCGGGCCTCGGCGCCCTCGAGACCGGTCTCGGCCGTGAAGGTGGGCAGGAGGGGGTCGCCTCCGCCGAAGGCGCTGCGGCGCTGGTCCATGGTCCCGACCACCACACCGGGCCCGAGGTGGCGGGCCCCGTCGTCGAGGGGCACCTCGCCGAGCAGGGCGGCCAGGAGGGTCGACTTCCCGCCCCCGTTCGGGCCGACGACCGCCACCCGGTCCTGCCAGGCCAGCTGGAGGCTGACCGGGCCGAGCATGAACGAGCCGCGACGCACCACGGCGCCGTCGAGGCGGGCCACGACATCGCCGCTGCGGCGGCCGCCGGCGAAGGAGAGGCGCAGCTGCCACGGCTCGAAGGGCTTGTCGACCTTGTCGCGCTCGAGCCGCTCGATGGCCCGCTCGGTGATCTTCACCTTGCCGGCCAGCTTCTCGGTGCGGTCCTCGAAGAACTTGCGCTGCGCCTTGTCCCGGTCCTTCGGGTTCTTCTTGCTCTTGGCCACGCCGTGCACGGCCCAGTCCCGCTGGGTGCGGATGCGGTCCTCGAGCCCGCTTCGGCTGGCCTGGTACTCGCCGAACGCCTCGTAGGCCTGGACCCGGGCCAGCTCCCGGGCCTCCTGCCACGCGCTCCACCCGCCGGCGAACTCCACGCCGCGGCGGCTGTCCTCCTCGATCTCCAGCACCCGGGTGACCGTCCGGTCGAGAAAGGCCCGGTCGTGGCTGACCACCACAAAGGCTCCCGGCCGCGAGGAGCAGAATCGTTCCAGCAGATCGAGCCCCTGGAAGTCGAGGTCGTTGGTGGGCTCGTCGAGGAGCAGCACGTCGAAGCGCGACAGGAGGACGGTGGCCAGGGCGGCACGGGCCTGCTGGCCTCCCGACAGGTCGGCGAGAGCCACGTCGAGCCGGTCGGTGGGGAGGCCGACCTCCTCGAGCACGCTCCCGATGCGGGCATCGAGGTCGTCGCCTCCGAGGGTCAGGAACCGCTCGAGGGCATCGGCGTGGGCCTCGATGGATGAAGGCTGCTCCGAGATGGCCGCCGTCCGGCGGTCCAGCTCTGCCTCGGCCGCCGCCACCCCGGTGCGCCGTCCGAGGTAGGCCCGCAGGGTCTCCCCATCCTGCGGCGCCGCCTCCTGCGGCAGGTAGCCGACGGTGAGCGACGCTGGCGCCCGCGCCACCCGTCCTGCGTCGGGCCGGTCGAGGCCGGCCAGGATGCGGAGGAGCGTGCTCTTGCCCACTCCGTTGGGGCCCACCAGCCCCACCTTGCTGCGGGGCCCGACGGCCAGCGAGATGCCGGCCAGCACCACCTGGCCGCCCAGATCCCGAGAGATGTCGACCGCGCTCAGCACGGGCGGCCACGCTACGGCGGGCCCGCTCCGGGACGTATCCCCTTTCGGGCCCTCGGCAGCCCGCCGGTAGCCTGAACCTGATGGTGCACCCGTACCTTGCCGCCGCCCGCGAGCGGGTCGTCATCTTCGACGGCGCCACCGGGACGAACCTGCAGCTGCGCGACCTCGGTCCCGACGACTTCGGCGGCCTGGCCCTCGAGGGCTGCAACGAGATCCTCGTCCGCACCCGGCCCGACGTCATCCGGGACCTTCACGCGTCGTTCCTCGACGTGGGCGTCGACTGCATCGAGACCGACAGCTTCGGCTCGTCGTCGGTGGTCCTGGCCGAGTACGACCTGGCCGGCGAGGCCCACGCCCTCAACGTCGAGGCGGCCTTGCTGGCCCGCGAGCTGGCCAACAGCTACGCCACCGCCGACCGCCCCCGCTGGGTCGCCGGCTCCATCGGCCCCACCACCAAGCTGCCGACCCTCGGCCACATCACCTACCGCGAGATGCGCGACTCCATCGCCGAGCAGGCGCACGGGCTGCTCGAGGGCGGCGTCGACCTGCTGATCATCGAGACCCAGCAGGACCTGCTGTGCGTGAAGGCGGCCATGAACGGCTGCCGCAGGGCCATGCGCTCCCTCGGGCGCGAGGTGCCGCTGCAGATCCAGGTCACCATCGAGACCAACGGGCGGATGCTGGTCGGCTCGGAGATCGGCGCCGCCCTGGTGTCGATCGACGCCATGCGGGCCGACGTCATCGGCCTGAACTGCGCCACCGGGCCGCGGGAGATGACCGAGCACCTGCGCCACCTGCAGGCCAACAGCCGGGTCCCCATCTCCTGCATGCCGAACGCCGGCCTGCCCTCGATCGTCGACGGCCGCACCCACTACGACCTCACCCCCGAGGAGCTCGCCGACCACCAGGCCCGGTTCATCACCGAGGTCGGCGTCAGCGTGGTCGGCGGCTGCTGCGGCACGTCGCCGGAGCACCTGGCCGCCGTGGTCGACCGCTGCGCCTCCCTCACGCCCCGACCCCGTGACCCCAAGCCCGAGCCGGCCGCCACGTCGGTCTACTCACCGGTCCCCTACGACCAGGACGTCTCGGTCCTCCTCATCGGCGAGCGCACGAACACCAACGGATCCCGGGCGTTCCGCGATGCGCTCCTCGAGGGGCGCTGGGATGACGTGGTGAAGGTCGGCACCGACCAGGTGAAGGAGTCGGCCCACCTCATCGACGTGTGCATCGACTACGTGGGGGGCGACGGCACCAAGGACATGTCCGAGGTGGCCCAGCGCTACGCCACGGCCGTCCCGCTGCCGCTCGTCCTCGACTCCACCGAGCCCCCGGTGCTGGAGGCGGGCCTCGAGCGCCTGGGCGGCAAGTGCCTGCTCAACTCGGCCAACCTCGAGGACGGCGAGCACGAGGGGAGCCGGTTCGACCGGGTCATGTCGCTCGCCCGCGAGCACGGCGCCGGTGTCATCTGCCTCACGATCGACGAGGAGGGCCAGGCCCGCACCCGCGACCGCAAGCTGGCCATCGCCCGCCGCATCCGCGACCTGGCCACGGAGCGCTACGGCGTTCCGGCCGAGGACCTGTTCTTCGACTGCCTGGCCCTCACCCTCGGAACCGGCCTGGAGGAGAGCTACGGCGACGGCGTCGAGACCATCGAAGCCATCCGGATGGTCAAGGCCGAGCTGCCCGGCGTGCACACAGTGCTCGGGCTGTCCAACGTGTCGTTCGGCCTCTCGCC
>JBKJUI010000356.1:0-5471 GCA_046590775.1 Acidimicrobiales bacterium | reverse complement strand
GCCACAGGCTTGTCATGGCCAGGCGATGGGGCCGCACCGACCGAGAATGCCACCGTCGCCTGCGCCGAGCGCTAAGGAAACCCTAAACTTCGCTGCCGCTCATGCCCCGGGCCCTAGTTCCGTCGACGAACATCAGAGCCGCAAACCCTGTGCGGCAGCGCCCCCATCCCCGCCTCGTCCGGCAAAGTCGTCCGTCGGCGACTGAACCCAGCCGGTGACCGCCAGGCCAACCATGCCCTGGCGTGACCCTGGCGTGACCCTGGCGTGACCTTGGCGTGACCTTGGCGTGACGAGCGGGCGCAAGCGGGCCGGAGTCGGACGGCCGTCAGCGTGCTGCCGACACGACCTCGCATCCATCTGCGGTGCACCTGAGGCTGCCGCCGGCTGCCTCGATGCGCTTGGCCCGGCGGATCAGGCGAAAGCCGCGCCACAGCATCAGTGCGTAGAGGGCGCTCATCACGATCCCCACTGGCAGGGCGTTGCCCGTGATGGCGGCGCCGAAGGTGGAGCCTCCGAGGAGGGCCCCGGCGAGGGCGAGGGCCATCGGCACGTGGCAGGGGCAGAGAAGGAATGAGACCACCAGCCACCGGCGGCCTCGCTTCTCGTGCTGACGAGCCTCGGGGTGGGCCGGCAGCGAGGACTCGCCGATGAAGGCCCACTGCGGTCTCGAAGCCGCTTCCGGCGGCAGATCATCGGCGGCGGACCCCGATGGGACGTCCGACCGGGTCAGCATCGGCTGGGCTCCACGGTCACCGACTCCATGGTACAGAGACCGCCGTGAGAAGTCTCGACGTGGAGGCGAGCGCGACGCCCTGCCGATGGCTGGCTGTGGTCGCACTCGGCGCAGCCCTGCTCCTCGGCATCGCGGTGGCGCAAGGGGCCCGGGCCCACGAGTTCGCGCTGGCCCTGGTGTCGGCGGCGCAGGGCGATGCCGTCGGCAGGGACGTCGTCGACGGTTTCCGCCTCGCCGTGGAGGAGTCCCCAGACGTGAGTCATCCGCCGGGAACCGGGCCGGTGACCACCTCGGCGGGGTGGACGTTGAGATCAAGGTGATCGAGGCGGCAGAGGGACGGAACGCCGGAGTCCGGGAGGCCGTGTCCGCCGGGGCGTCGGTCGTCGTCGTTCTGGGGACCTCGTCCGAGGCGGCCGCCGCCGTCGACCAAGCGCTGGCCTGACCGGCTCATCGAGGGCAGGGAGCAAGGCTGAGGGCGGGCAACCGGAGGTCCGCAAGGGCCGCCGTCCGCCGGGTAGTGTCCGCGCCGCCCCGGTGGCCCAGCAAATCAATCCTTGGACGTCACGATCTTCAGCTCCGACACCCTCGTTCCCTCCGACCTCCTCACCGGGCTCGTTGGTGCTGGCTTCTCGGTCACGCCACCGCAGAGGGTTCGGCGGACGGTGCTCGACACCTTTGACGGACGTGTCTGTGCAGCAGGGCTCCGCCTCGAGCTGCGTGAGCAGGCCGGCTACGAGCTCGTCCTCTCGGGAAGGGGCTGGGCTCCTGCCCGAGTCGAAACGGCCGGTGTCCCGCGCCTCGCCGCCGAGGTCCCGGCCGGCCCGTTCCGAGCCCGGTTGGCGGAGATCCTGAACGTCCGGGCCCTCGTGCCGACCCTCACCGTCGCCACGTGCGAGACGACGGCCACGAAGCGGGATCGCGCCGGGAAGGCAAGGGTGTCGATCACCCTCCACGATCAGGCGACCGTGGAGGGTTGCGGACCGATCCCGTTCGGGTGGGGAGTCGAGGTCGTTGAGGTCGCGGGGTACGCCGAGGATGCGAAGAAGGCTTGCGACCTGCTCGAGGCGCGTGGGTTGCGGCCCTCAGATGGGGATCTGGTCGAGGTCGCGGCCGCCGCGACAGGGGTCGCCTTCGGTGGCTTCCACATCTCGCCGACCGTCCCGCTCCACGGTGGTGAGCCCGCACTGGCTGCCTTCCGTCGCCTCCTCGCCAACCTGGCCGACACGGTGGAGGCCACGTGGCAGGGCACGGTGGACGATGTCGACCCCGAGTTCCTCCACGACCTGCGCGTCGCGGTGCGCCGCACCCGTTCGGTGCTGGGGCAAGGCAAGGGCGTGCTCCCGGCCACCGTGCGGCACAGCTACCAGGACGGGTTTCGCTGGCTGGGCACGGTCACAGGACGGGCCCGGGACCTGGACGTGTACGTGATCGAGTGGGACGACTACGTGGCACCGCTGGGGCCCGACGGTGCGGCGGCCTTGGCGCCAGTGCTCGACCACATCGTCCGGCAGCGCCGGGCCGCGCACGCCACCATGGCCGCAGCCCTGCGGTCGAAGCGTCACCGCCAGCTCATGGACGGGTGGCAGGAGTGGCTGGGGGGGCCGACCCCGGACCGGGGTGGGACGGAGGCGGAGCTTCCCATCGGTGACATCGCAACCTCCCGCACCGCGGAGGCGCAACGCCGGCTCCTGGTGCGTGGCCGGGCGATCGGTCCTGACAGCCCGGCTGACGACCTCCACGAGCTGCGCAAGGACGCCAAGAAGCTCAGGTACCTGGTGGAGTGCTTCGGCAGCCTCTACCCGTCGGCCCCCCGGAAGGCCTTCGTGCAGAGCCTCAAGGCGTTGCAGGACAACCTGGGAGAGCATCAGGACGCCGAGGTGCACGTGAGCGAGCTGCGCGCCATCCCCTCCCAGCTGCAAGCGCGGAGGCGGCCGGAGCCGGCGACGCTGGTCGCAGTGGGGCAGCTCACCGAGCAGCTCGAAGGCCGCCGCCGGGCGGCCCGAGAGGACTTCGCTGGCCGCTTCGCCGCCTACGACACCAAGAGCACGCGACGCAGCTTCCAGAGGCTGCTGGGCGCGGCCGAGGGTCGGCGATGAGTGCGCCCGGGGGACACGCCATGAAGGTGCTGGCCACCTACAGCATCAAAGGTGGGGTGGGTAAGACGGCGTCTGCCGTGAACCTGGCCTACGAGGCGGCCCGCAGCGGCGCCCGGGTCCTGGTGTGGGACCTCGATCCCCAGGGCGCAGCCAGCTTCTACTTCCGGGTCAAGCCGAGGCTGAAGGGCGGAACCGAACGGCTGGTGGGCGCCAAGGGCGAGCTCGCCCCCCACGTGCGGGGTACCGACATCCAGGCCCTGCACCTGGTGCCGGCCCACTTCTCCCTGCGCCACCTCGACCTGCACCTCGACAACACCAAGCGCCCCACCCGCCGCCTCGCGTCGCTCCTCGCCCCGCTGGCCGACCAGTACGACGTGGCCTTGCTCGACTGCCCACCCAGCATCTCCCTCGCCAGCGAGAGCGTGTTCGGATCGGCTGACGCCCTTCTCGTCCCCGTCATCCCGACCACCCTCTCGGCCCGGACCCTCGGCCAGCTCGTCGACTTCCTGGCCGACCAGCCCTCCGCTCCTCAGGTGTTCCCGCACTTCGCCATGGTCGACCGACGCAAGAAGCTGCATCGGGACCAGCTCGAGCAGCTGACGGCGGCGTGGCCGATGTTCCTCTCCACCGTCATCCCCGCCGCCAGCGCCGTGGAGCGCATGGGCGTCGAGAAGGCGCCCGTCGCCGCATTCGCCCCGAGGACCACGGCTGCCCTCGCCTTCGCCGACCTGTGGGCTGAGATCGCCGAACGGCTCTGGCCCAGCCGCTGACCGGCAGGCAGGCGCGAGTTCGTCATCCGAGAAGAGCGATGCGGTCACCAGCATCCGGCCGTCGTGTCCCGTCCTTCGGCAGACCACCGGCCCGACACAGCTCCAGGTAGTCCGGTTCGTACCGCGAGGCGATCCGCTCGATGGCGTACCGCTGGGCCCAGGCGAGGGCGCCCGGGAAGACGATCCCCAATGTTCCCCCTGGATTCACCTGCAGTTCACCATGAGGCCAGGCGGGTGCCACCTGCCGTCCGTACCTTCACCATCGCCCAACCGGGCACCCGCTCAGGAGGCGCTCCACATGTCCCGTTCCCGACCGCTCCGACTGCTCGCCGCTGGCGCCTCAGTTCTGGTGCTGGCCGCCTGCGGTGGCAGCGACGAGCCGTCCGCCACCGACACGACAGGCGGAAGCGGGGCACCCGCCCTCGCGGCGGTGACCCTGAACGGCTCGGGGGCGACGTTCCCGAAGGCCTTCTACGACGCCGCCATCGACGGGTTCAAGGGGCAGCAGCCGACGGTCACGGTGAACTACGGCGGCGGAGGCTCCGGCAAGGGCCGCACCGACCTGCAGGGCGGCCTGGTCGACTACGCCGGCTCCGACGGGGTGGTCAAGGACGAGGACAAGGCCAAGTTCAAGGGCGAGTTCATCTACATCCCGACGGTGGCCGCTCCCATCACGGTCTCCTACAACCTCCCTGGCGTGAACGACCTCACCCTCGACGCCGAGACGACCGCGAAGATCTTCCAGCGCGACATCAAGACCTGGGACGACCCGGCCATCAAGGCGTTGAACCCGAGCGCCACGCTGCCATCCACGGCCATCGTGGTGGCCCACCGCGCCGACGGCTCGGGGACGACCGAGAACTTCACGAAGTACCTCGTGAAGGCGGCGCCGAGCTGGAAGCTGAAGAGCGGTTCCACCGTGGAGTGGCCGGCCGACACCCAGGCCGGCAACGGCAACGCCGGCGTGGCCCAGGTCGTCAAGACCCAGGCCGGCGGCATCGGCTACGTCGACCTGGCCGACGCCAACACCCAGCAGCTGAAGTACGCCAAGCTCAAGAACAAGAGCGGCACGTCAGTGGAGCCGACCCTGGAGGCCACCACGAAGGCGCTCGAGGGGGTCGAGATGAAGGCCGACCTGACCTACGACCCGCTCGACTCGGCCAGCCCGGACGCCTACCCGATCGCCGCCCCGACGTGGATGCTGGTGTACAAGAGCCAGCCGGACAAGGCCAAGGGTGAAGCGGTGAAGGCATGGATGTCCTACCTCGTCGGCGGCGGGCAGAAGCTGGCGGCCGACAACGACTACGCCGCCCTTCCGTCCTCGTTCACCGACAAGGCGAAGGCGGCGATCTCATCCATCGTCGTCGCGGGCTGAGCGGACGCGGGAGCGGCAATCCACCAACCCGCCCGTTCGGAATGCCCACTTCTGGTCCCTGGGGGTACCAGAAGTGGGCAGACCCGGGGGGTGGTGGTCAGGTGATGGCGACGGCGGGGGCCCGGAAGGGCTGACCGCCCGTCGAGCCCAGGAACGGGGCGGCGCCGAAGGCGAAGATGCCGCCGTCAGCGGCGGCGAGCCAGTAGCCGGCGCCGGTCGGCGCCGCCTTCATGCCGATCATCGGGCGGTTGAGGGGGATGCCGCCGGTCGACCCGTGGAAGGTGGCGTCGCCGAAGGCGAAGATCCCGCCGTCGCTGGCCACCAGCCAGTAGCCCCGGCCGGTGGGGGTGGGCGCCATGCCGACGACCGGGCGGTTGAGGGTAAAGCCGCCGGTGGAGCCAGAGAAGCGGGCGTCGCCGTAGGCGAAGATCCCGCCGTCGCTGGCCACGAGCCAGTAGCCGTCGCCCGACGGCCGCCCGGCCTGACCGACGATCGGC
>JBKJUI010000230.1:0-4594 GCA_046590775.1 Acidimicrobiales bacterium | reverse complement strand
ACGAGCTGCGCCACCAGGGCACCCGCCGCGTGGACAGCGACGAGCTTCGGGGCGGCGGTCCTCGCGAGGGCGATCCCCAACCGGGCTGAGAAGGCCTGCCGCCCCGAAGCTCGTCGCCGTCCACGCGGCGGGTGCCCTGGTGGCGCAGCTCGTACTCGGCCACCCCGACGACCACAGGGGCGGCGAGGTAGGTGACGCCCTGGACGGCGAGGCCGATGGCCAGCATGGTGGCCACGCCGCCGTGCCGGTTGACGGTGAGCATCAGGGCGGCGGCGCCGGTGCAGCCAAGGCCCAGCACGAGCTCGGTCCGCACGGCGTGCAGGGCCCCCCATCCCTGTGATCGCGGCGTGCTCTTGTTGGTCCGGCGCCAGGGCACGCCGCGGCCGACCACGGCCGTGAGGCTGGCGACGGTGATGACGTGGGTGAGAGCCAGGTAGGCGAGGGCCCCGCCGAGCGCCTGTCGCAGCGTCGCCTTGAGGAGGTGGCGGTAGGTGAGCCAGCGGACGGCGACAGAGCCGAGGAGCATGGCGGTCGAGGCGAGCCACAGCTCGAAGGGCAGCTGGACGACCTCGTGCCTCAGGATCATGCACAGCCCGGCCAGCGCACCCAGCGGCACGGCGAGGGTGCGGACGCCGACGAGAGCGACGTCGAGGCCGTGGTTGGCGTGGTGCACCCGCTGGCGCCAGGTGAGCTTCGACCTCCGCCCGAGAGGGTGGGGCAGGAACAGGCGCAGGTGGCGGCGGAGCTCCTGGACGGGTCCATAGGTCCAGCGGAAGCGCTGCTGGCGGTAGCCGGCGAAGGTCTCGGGGATGAGCCCCCGGCCGAGTGGCTCGTTCAGGTAGACGGACCGGTACCCCAGCGCGTGGATGCGGATGGACAGCTCGGAGTCCTCGGTGAGGCACCACTCGGCCCAGCCGCCGGCGTCCTCGAGCGCAGCTCGGCGGATCAGGGACATGGTCCCGACGGTGAGGCCGGCGCCGTGGTGGTCGAGGCTCACCATGCCGGTCGTGAAGAACACGGCGTACTCCCAGTTGGCCATGCGGCAGAAGCGGCTGCTCCCGTGGTCTCGGTAGGCGTGCGGGCACTGGACGAACCCGACGGTGGCGTCCTCGAAGTGGCCCACGGTGCGGCGCAGCCAGTCCGCCTCGACGTGGTAGTCGGCGTCGACCACCCCGATGAGCACGGCCCTCGGATCGGTGTGCGGCGCGGCCCAGTTCAGCGCCCCCGCCTTGGCGCCGTCGATGCCCTCGACGTGGAGGAAGCGGAACCGGGAGCCCAGGGCGGCGCAGTGGTCCTCGACGGGTCGCCACAGTCCGGGGTCGCAGGTGTTGTTGTCGATCACCAGGACCTCGAACGCCGGGTAGTCGAGCTGGGCGAGGCGATCGAGGGTGCCGATGACCAGCTCGGGCGGCTCGGCGTGGCAGGGCACGTGGATCGACACCATCGGGAACGAGGTCAGGGCGGACGGGTCGAGGTCAGCCGAACGGCGCCACCGCGTGCGGATCAGCGGCTCCCAGGCCTCCCGGATCTGGATGAACGCCGACGGTGCCGACACCGCGACCAGGCCGAGAGCCGCCCAGGCCAGCGCACGCGTCAGGGTGCTCACCGGCATGGTGGTGACGAAGTGCACGCCCCACAGGGAGGCGGCGGTGGTCATGAGGACGAAGCTCGACCACGCCGCCACGCCAGCGGGTCGAAGCTCGTGGCGGCACACCGCCAGGTAGACGATGAAGAAGGCGACGCCCGAGGCACCGGCCATCGCCGCCGACCACATGGGAACGTAGGAGCTGGCGAGGGCGGCCCCGGCGGCGGCTGCCCCGCCGCCGAGGACCGATGCGACGGCCGAGGTCATCGGCCGAGTCCGTCGGAGGTCGACCGCCAGCACGCACAACGTGACGATGTGGGCGACGGCCAACACGATCACGCTGGCGTGGAGCACTTGGATCACGCTTCGAACCTCATCTGGTCGGACTTGCCGCGGGATGGTCCAGCTGGACAGGGCTGCCGTGACCCAAGGGGCTGGCCCGCAGGGGTCCTGCGGGCCTCGCTGAGGACGTGGTGGTGGTTACGGGCGGCCGCTAGGGACCGATGTGGGCACGCGGCCGGCGGCCGGTGTGCTGCTGGCGGTGCCGAGGCCGGCGGTGCTCTGGGTTCCGGCCCCCGCAGGGGGCGTGCTGGCGGGCGGGCCGGCGGGGACCGACGTCGGAACGTGGCCGGCGGCGGGCGTGCCGCCTGCGGTGGCGAGCCCGGTCGAGCTGGGCGTGCCGGCGGTGGTCGGCTGGCCGCCCGGGACGGAGGTGGGGGCGTGGCCGGCGGCGGGAGTGGTGTTGGCCTGGTCGAGGCCGTTCTGGCCGGGGTCTGCCGGTCGGTTGGCCTCACCGTTCAGCTTCGCTTCGGAGCTGACGGTGGCGCCGTCGACGCCGCCGTCGCGGGCATCGGTGCTGACCGTGCCCCCGAAGTCGGCCTTGTCGTTGGCCTTGTCGGGGAACGAGAACGGGGTGACGGCTTCGACGCCGGTCGCCACGGCGTGCTGGGCGGGGCCGGGAAGGACGCCGGCGGCTCCTCCTGCGGTCACTGCGGCGGCGGCGGCGCTGATGCCGAAGCCGGCCTTGGCGGCCACGCTCAGCCCGGCGAGGAGCTCTGCGATGATCATCTTCTTCTTCCTCCACGTTGGTAGTCCGGCCGCCTGCGTCGCAGGCCCGGTGACGTTGCTTGCTGCTGTCACCAGCAGGTCGCCCTTTGCTGTGGAGAAGCCGTCGGCCAGCATCGCCGCCAGCTGCGTCGAGGGGGCCGGGGGTGGCCCGCTCGTCACACTGTGCAGGTCCTCGACCAGCCCGGCCAGCGGGGCCAGCTCTTCGCCGGCCTGCTGGCCGGTGAAGAACGCCTCGATGGTGGCGTCGTCGAGCGGGGGGCGTCGGAACATCTCGGTGTCGTCATCGCCGGGATGGCTCACAGGGGTACGCCCTCCTGGTCGAAGATCTTGCGGGCGGCGACCAGGGCCCGCCGCTGGAGGGCCTTGACCGCCCCTTCGGACTTGCCGAGGGTGGCGGCGACCTCGGCGACGGTCAGCCCACCGACCAGCCGGAGCAGGAGCACGTCGCGCTGGTCGGGCACCAGCTGTTCGCAGAGGTCCCGCACTCGGCCTTCGCTCAGCCGTCGGAGCGCCTCCTGCTCGGCGCTCGGAGCTGGGGGCCCGTCGTCGGGCTCGAGGCCCGATGCCGGCGGGGGGCGGCGACCGGCTTGGCGTCGGGCGTCGGTCAGGCGGCGGTGGGCGATGGTGAACACCCACGAGCGGAGCTGGGCCTCGTCGCCGGAGAAGGAGCCCAGGCTGCGGAACACCCCCAGGAAGACCTCGCTGGTCAGGTCATCCGGCTCCGCCGCCCCCTGCACTCGGAGGTACCCGGCGACCGCCGGCGCCAACGACGTCCACAGCCGCTCGGCGGCCCAACCGGCACCGGCCTGCGCCGCGGCCAGGACGGCGTCGAAGGACACACCGGTCTGGTCGGGCACCCGACAACCCTGACCGCGCACGACCCAAGCCATCGGCTGCCTGTCCCGGTTCCTGAGGGTTTGGTTCGGATGTCCGGAAAGCCGGTCATGGCCCCTTCCCATCGGGCTGGCGCCGCTGAGGCCGATTCATCAGTCCGGTGCGGGCGCTGTCGATGGGGGTCGCATGAGGGGTTGGTGTCGTGGGCTGTTCGTGGCGGTGGCGCTGACATCTGTGCAGGCCGGAGCGGCGGCCGCAGCGCCAGCCCCGAGCGACGATGGGTCCCGTCCAGGTGATCCCGCTCTGTCGGTCGACGCCACATCCGTGCACTCGGCCATGGAGTGCCGTGGCCCGGCCGGGGGTGGTGGGCGGGAGCCCGTGCTGCTGGTCCACGGCACGCTGATGACCGGCATGCAGAGCTTCGGGTGGAACTACCTCCCAGAGCTGGCGGCCCGCGGCTACCGGGTGTGCGCGGTCGACCTGCCCGACCGGAGCCTGGGCGACATCCAGGTGGCTGCCGAATTCGTCGTCGTGGCCGTCCACCGCCTCGCCCGGGAGTCGGGCCGGAAGGTGGACGTCCTCGGGCACAGCCAGGGGGCTCTCGAGGCCCGGTGGGCGGTCCGGTGGTGGCCCTCGGTGCGGGCCGAGGTCGACGACCTCGTCACCCTGGCCGGGCCCAACAAGGGCACCACGGCGGCGCTGGGCCGCCTGGTTCCGCTCGGCTGCCCAGCGTGCTCCCAGATGCGTCCCGGCAGCGCCTTCCTCACCGCCCTCAACGATGCCGCCGAGCCTCCGCCCAGGGTGTCATCCACCTCGCTCTACTCGACGTTGGTCGACGAGCTCATCACGCCCAACGCCACTGCGGCCCGGATCGAGGGTGCCAGCAACATCGAGCTCCAGGCCCTCTGCGCCGGCCGGGTCGTCACCCACGGCTCGATCATCGTCGACGCGGTGGCGTTCGCCCTGGTCGTTGATTCCTTCACTCAGACGGGAGCCGCCACGCCAGCACGCCTGGACCGAGCCACCTGCCTCCAGACCACCTTCGTCGGGCTGCCCCCCGGCCTCAGCCTCGACGTGCTACTTGGACCGGTCACTGTGCCGGGCAGC
>JBKJUI010000485.1:0-7522 GCA_046590775.1 Acidimicrobiales bacterium | reverse complement strand
ACCGAGCTTGACCGGCTTGCCGGCGTCGTCGACCACCTCGACGCTGATGCCGGGGAGAGGCTGGGTGGCCGACCCGGGCTTGGTGGTGGTGAGGCCGGGCAGCGGGCTGATCATGATGCCGCCGGTCTCGGTCTGCCACCAGGTGTCGACGATCGGGCACCGGGCGCCGCCGATGTTGAGGGCGTACCACATCCAGGCTTCGGGGTTGATGGGCTCCCCGACCGATCCGAGCAGTCGCAGCGAGCCGAGGTCGTGCCGGGCCGGCTCGTCGACGCCCCACTTCATGAACGTGCGGATGGCCGTGGGGGCGCAGTACAGGATGGTGACGCCGTAGCGCTCGACGATGTCCCACCAGCGGTCGCGGCCGGGGTGGTCGGGGGTGCCCTCGTACATGACGCTGGTGGCCCCGTTGGCCAGCGGCCCGTAGACGATGTAGCTGTGGCCGGTGACCCACCCGACGTCGGCAGCGCACCAGTAGACGTCGTCCTCGGGGTGGAGGTCGAAGACGTAGCGGTGCGTGTACGCGACCTGGGTGAGGTAGCCGCCCGTCGTGTGCATGATGCCCTTGGGCTTGGCCGTGGTCCCGCTCGTGTACAGCAGGTAGAGCAGGTCCTCGGCGTCCATGGCCTCGGGCTCGCAGGTCGGCTCGGCGGCGTCGACCAGCTCGTGCCACCAGTGGTCACGGCCCTCGACCATGTCGGGGCCCGTCTCGCAGCGGTCGACGACGACCACGCCCGTGATGCTGGGGCAGCCGGCCAGCGCCGCGTCGGCGTTGGGCTTGAGGGGGCTGGCCTTGCCCCTGCGCCACCCGGCGTCGGCGGTGACGAGGACCTTGGCCTCGGCGTCGTTGATGCGGTCGCGCAGGGCGTCGGACGAGAATCCGCCGAACACCACCGAGTGGGCCGCTCCCACCCGGGTGCAGGCGAGCATGGCCACGACCACCTCGGGGACCATCGGCATGTAGATGCAGACCCGGTCCCCCCGCTCCACGCCCAGGCCCTTCAGGGCGTTGGCGAAGCGCTGCACCTGGTCGAGCAGGTCGGCGTAGGTGATGGTGCGGGTGTCGCCGGGCTCGCCCTCCCAGTGGAAGGCCACCTTGTCGCCCCGGCCGGCGGCCACGTGGCGGTCGACGCAGTTGTAGGAGACGTTGAGCGTGCCGCCGACGAACCACTTGGCGAAGGGCAGGTCCCACTCGAGGACGGTGTCCCATCGCCTGCTCCAGTCGAGCGCCTCAGCCTGCCGGGCCCAGAAGGCCTCGACGTCGGCGGACGCCTCGTCGTGCAGGGAGCGGTCGGAGACGTGGGCCCGGGCGACGAACCCCTCGGGCGGGGGAAAGGACCGGTCCTCGGACAGGAGGGCCTCGATGTCTGCGTTTCCCGCCGATGCATCGGAGCTCACTGACCGCCCACCTTCCCTCGTCGCTCCCCCGGCTCGCCTGAAGGCTCGCCTCCTCCGCTCCTCAGTCCAGACGGGCGACGTTCGCCCCTCGCCGGCTCGCTCGCTGCGCTCACTGTCCCCCCGGTTCTCCCCGCTGCATTGTGCCGCGGACACTACGGCCTAGCCTGCGCCGACGTGGACGACGACGAGTGCATCCACGGCCTGCACCCGGCCACCTGCTCGATCTGCCGCGCCAAGTCGGCCCCGAAACCGACCCGCCCGGTGCCGTCGAGCCGACCGGCCTCCTCCCGTCCCGCCATCTCCCGGCCCGCGGCCACCCGACCGGCGGCGTCCCGGCCGCCCTCCAAGGCGGCACCGATGCACCTCGCCGGCCGCAAGGAGTACTTCGGCGTCGGCGCCCGCGGCGTCTGGTGGGTCGACCAGACGGGGCGGGCCGAGGAGGAGTGGGCCGAAGGCGTCATCACGGCCGTGCGCCCGGCGTCGGGGGCGGTGCCGGCCTCGGCCCGCAACGTCGGCGAGATCCGCAAGGGCGACCTCACGCTCCACGTCGTGGCCAAGGAGGTGGTGGCCGTGGGCGTGGCCAACGGCGACGGACGGGCCACCTCCGGCCCGCCCCCGGGCTGGCTCGCCGAGGTCGACGTCGTCCCGCTGATCCTGCCGGTGGAGCTGACCGAGCTGCCGGCCTCGCTGCGGCCCGGGCCTCCCCACCCCTTCACCAACCAGGGCTTCGTGCAGCCGGGAACGTGCTACCCCTATCCCCCCGGCCTGGCGACGAAGCTGGCCGCCCGCTTCGTCGACCGGTTCCCTCCGGACCACCCCATCCTCGACGTCGGCTGACCCTCGCCATCGGGCGGTGACGAGGGCAGCCGGCTAGACCCCCGGCTCCTCCGGCCTCTCAGCCGCCTCCGGCGTCCCGGCCGGCACCTCAGGCGTCGAGGCATTCTCGTCGGTGGGCGCCGAGGCCTCCTCGGACGTCACGGCAGACATCTCCGGCGTCGTCGTGTACGGCTCCGGCCACGCCGCAGAACCCACCTGCATCGCGGCAGACTCCTCCGGCGCCGCCGCGGACTCCTCCGGCGCCGCCGTCGCCTCGTCCGTAGTCGCGGCGGGCTTCGGGGGCGTCCCGGTCGCCTTGTCCTTCTCGCTGGACCCGCCCGGCCTGCCGGCCGTCTCGCGGGCATCCCCCTTGGTCCTGGTGGGCTTCCCGGCCGGCTTCTCCGTCCTCCTGGACGCCGCCTTCCCCGTCCCCGTCTTGCCTGTCCCCGTCCTTCCGGACGTCGCCTTCCCCGTCCCCGTCCCCGTCTTGCCTGTCCCCGTCCTGCCCGTCCCTGTCTTGTTCGGACCTGCTCGTCCGGTCTCGGTCTTTCCGGTCCCCTGCTTTCCGCTTCCCTGCCGTCCGGTCCCCTTGGGCGTCGCCTTTCCCGTCGGCTTGGCCTTCGACCTCACGCCGTTCGCCGACCGCTCGCCCTGGCGGCGGCGGCCCAGCAGGAGGTAGCCGAGGATCAGGGGGACGGCGGCGGCCACCACGAACAAGGCCACCGGCGCGCCTCCGCCCGGTGCGCCGGCGGCGCGCGGCGGGTTCCGGCTGGCGGCCAGGTAGTAGCCGGTCTGGGAGAGCGGAGCGGTGACGGCGTTGGCCTTGTTCAGGGGCTTCGCCTCGACCTGGCGCCAGGTGCGGCCGTCGGCCGCGAACAGCAGCGTGTCGGCCGGCGCCGCCGCGGTCAGGCCGACCGTGCCGGCGGCGGCGAGGCCGGCGACGAGGTCGCCGGTGGGCAGGAAGGCGATGGTGACCTGGTAGGCGTTGCTCTCGGGGCGCAGCCCGGCGGGAAGCGGGCCGAGCGTGGTGCTGTCGAGCGGCCGGACCTCGAGCCGGGCGGAGGCGTCGAAGGGGTGCGGTGCCACCGCCGCAGCCGGGAGCGACGCCATGACCTGCCCGTCGGGCGTCTCGGCGACCACGGCGGCAGACCCGCCTCCGGCGAAGGCGATGCGGGCCTGGGCGCTGTCGGGCGGGCGGTTGCCCTTGGCGAACTCCTTCGGCGGCGTGATCCAGGCGTACACACCGCCCGGGTGCGAGGCGAAGCCGTCGAACAGCGGCCGCAGCTGGCCCGGGGCCCAGGAGCCGGTGGCCAGGGCCACGACCGCGTACAGGACCACGAGCGCACCGCCGAGGTGGAGAGGGCGCCGGGTCATCACAGCACGGCCACGAGGTTGGCGAAGACGTGCGTGGCGGCGGGCACCGACCACCGTCCCGATGCCCAGCGCTGCCAGGACAGGACGAGGCCGGCGGCGAGGTCGAGCGGCAGGACCCACAGGCCCCACACCGTCACGTGGACCAGGGCGAACAGCGCCGCCGATCCCACGATGGCCACCGCCGGGCCGGAGGCCGACAGGGCGTCGTAGACCAGTCGACGGAAGAGGGCCTCCTCGGCCACGGCGGCGAGCGAGTTGAGCACGACGTAGCCGAGGAGCGCCGGGACGGCCGGCCGGCCACCGGCGACGAGGCGGCCGATGGCGAAGGCCCCGACGCCGACCAGCGTCACCCAGATCGCGGTGCGGGCGGGGGCGACCCGGTCCGAGCGGGTCACCGGCCACCACGCACCCAGCACGCCGATGGTGACGAACATCGCCACCAGCAGCGGCGCCGGGTCGTCGACGCCGCCGACCAGCCACGGCCGGCCCAGCAGCAGTGCGGCGCCGCCGAGGCCGGCGAGCGCAGGCCAGCCGAGCGCCGGCCGGGCCGGCGAGATCGTGGTCGCAACCATGGTCAACCTCCAAGGAGCAGGAACAGGCCGCCGATGGTGAAGAGGACCATGACGGCGAGCAAGGGGTACTGCGAGCGGGTGGCGAGGCGCCGGTCGAACAGCGTCAGGCCCCGGTCGTGGGCGATGACGACCCCGGCGACGTGACCGAAGACGATGGCCCCAGCCTGCACCAGGGAGATCACGCGAGGCGACACCAGGTGCCGTCGGAGCCCCGTGAGCGCAGGCGCTCGATCACTGCGGCCACGGTGTCGAAGGGGCTGAGCACCTGCCAGAGGTCTCCGACGAAGCCGCTCACGAGGATGCCGTGGGCGAGCAGGAACCCCAGGCTCACCTCACCTCCAGGGTCAGCAGCTGCTTCCCCTTCTTCTCGAGCTCGACCTGGTGGCGCCCCGGGATGGAGGCGACGAGCTCGAGCTCCGCTGGCTGCCCCGGGGCGACCTTCGCCCTGATGTCGTAGGTGTGGACGTGGACCTCGTCGGCCACGTCGCTGGTGACGAGGACGCGCACCTTCTCCCCCAGCCGGACCGTCGTCCGCTGGGCGCCGCCCGAGACCTGGCCACCTGCGTAGGCCACGTCGATCGTCTTCACGGCGTCGGTCGTTGTGTCGTTCATGGTGAGGGTGGTGGAGGTCGCCGGCGACGGCTCGGTCGTGGTCGACGGCGCCGTCGCCGTCGCCGTGGGCGCGGTGGTCGGGGTGCTGTCGTCGCCACTGCAGGCGCTGGCCACGATCAGGATGGCGGCGAGCGCCGAGGCGCGCGCCAGGCTGGAGCGGATCATCGGGTTCTCCTCGTTCGGTGGGCGGGTCAGGCGGGCGCTGGGCCACGAGGGGGCCCGCGCTCGCTCACCGCCGATCCGGGCGCGAGGAGCCGGGCGACTCTCGGGAGCTCCCTGCCTCCGGGCCGTCGGCACCCGGACGGAGCCGGGTCCGCCGATCGCGGAGCAGGTACCACGCCAGCACGGCGGCCGAAGCCAGCACCGAGAGGCCGATGGCCACCGGCACCAGGCTGCCGGAGCCGGAGCCGGAGCCGGCGATCGGGCCTGGATCCTCGGCGTCGGGTGAGCGCACCGGGGCGGCGGCCGGCGGGGCGGGCGTGACGACGATGCTGCCGGTCATCGTCGGGTGGATCGTGCACCGGTAGGGGTACGTGCCCACCGCGTAGATGACGACCTCGTGGCGCTGCCCGGCCGACAGGGGCTGGGAGGAGACCAGCTTCGGGTCGTCGAAGGTGACGGTGTGCTGGGTGTCCGCATCGGCCATCGTCCAGGTGACGTGGGCATGCGCCGCCTCGAAGCCCGGCTCACCCGCCGTGAGCTCGAGCGAAACCGTCGGCGGGGAGAAGGCCAGGCCGGCAGCGGTGACCTCGCCCGACTGGGCGACGGCCGGCGGAGCGTGGAACACGCTGAGCGATCCAAAGGCGCAGAGGGCCGCGAGCAACCGCCGTCGCCACGACGGGTGTCCGGACTGGTGCATCGGTGGCGGGTCCCCCTGGGTCGGACGAGGCGGACGCCTCGCCCACCAGCCTGTCACTCGAACAGCGTGGCCAAGCGGCGGTCGACGGCGTCGAGGCCGCACGTGGTCGCCGACGCGCTCGCCTCGGCGCCAGGATCGACGACGGGTGCCGCTCCCTGGTGGTCGACGTGCTCCAGGACGGCGGGGGTGAGGAAGCGGCTGCGCTGGGCATAGCCATGGGCGTCGTCACGACCGCGCCGGTGGTGGTGGTAGCGCAGTGGCACGTAGCCGTACAGGGCGTTGCGAGCCCGGGTGACGGCCACGTACAGGAGCCGCCGTTCCTCCTCGATCTCGGCCGCGTCACCCGTTGCCATGTCGGAGGGGATGTTGCCGTCGGCCAGGTGGAGGACGTGGACCACGTCCCACTCGAGGCCCTTGGCCGAGTGGATCGTGCTGATCGTGAGGACGTCGTCGTCGAGCAGCGGCTCGCCGGCCAGGTCGCCGGTGGACGCCGGCGGGTCGAGGGCGAGCTCGACGAGGAAGCGGCCGAGCGACGGTGCGGCGGCAGCCGCGTCGGTCAGCCGGTCGAGGTCGGCGATCCGGGCGGCGGCGTCGCCGTGGCGGGTGGCGACGATGGGGTCGAGCCAGCTGCGGACGCGCTCGACCTGGGCCGCGGCCATGCCGGCCAGCGCCGGCGCCGACGCCTCGACCAGAGCGCTGGCCAGCGCGGCGACGGGCTCGGCCACCGATGGGGGGAGAGGCGGGGGGTGCTCGAGCAGGGCCAGCCGGGCGTCGCCTCCCTCGGCGCTGGCCGAAGCCAGCAGCCGTCGGGCCGTGGCCGGGCCCACTCCGTCAACCAGCTGGAGGACCCGCGACCAGGCCACCTCGTCGCGCGGGTTCTCGACCAGGCGCAGCGCAGCCATGAGGTCCTTCACGTGCGCCGCCTCGAGGAACCGCAGGCCGCCGTACTTCACGTAGGGGATGTGGCGGACCGTGAGCTCGAGCTCGAGCAGGTCGCTGTGGTGGCCGGTGCGGACGAGCACGGCCTGGGCCCGCAGCTCGGTGCCCCGCTCGAGGTGGTCGAGGAGCCGCTCGCAGACGGCCGCCGACTGCGCCCCCTCGTCGGCACAGGTGACCAGGGCCGGGCGGGTGCTGCCCGGCCGGGCCGACCACAGCTGCTTCTCGTGGCGCTCGGGAGCCTCGGCGATGACGGCGTTGGCCAAGGCGACCAGCGGCGGGGTGGACCGCTGGCTCTGCTCGAGCCGCACCACCTCGGCTCGAAAGCGCGTCGGGAAGTCGAGGATGTTGCGGACGTCGGCCGCTCGGAAGCCGTAGATGGCCTGGGCGTCGTCGCCCACCGCCGTGATGCGGGAGCCTCCGGCGGCGAGCTCGGCCAGGAGGTCAGCCTGGAGCGCGTTGGTGTCCTGGTACTCGTCGACCAGCACGTGGTCGAACCGACCCCGCAGCTCGTCGCCGACCACGGGCGCCTCGAACAGCGCCTGCCAGCACAGCAGCAGGTCGTCGAAGTCGAGGAGCTGGGCCGCCCGCTTGCGGGCCGTGTAGGCGGCGAACGCCGCCTTGAGCTCGTCGACCTCGGGCGTGCACCACGGAAAGTGGCGAGCCACGACGGCCGAGACCGGCGTGCGGCTGTTGACCACCCGGCTGAGGATGGCCGCCATCGTGTCGGGCTTGGCCCGCCGTCGTCGCACCTCCGGCGCCGGCGGTCGGAGGTCCCGGTCGCCGCCGCCCAGGTCTCGACCGAGCTCTTCGCCTCGATCTTCACGCAGCTCCTCACGCACCAGGGCCAGGAGGCCGGCGGCGTCGGCCTGGTCGAGGACGGTGAAGGACGGGTCGAGGCCGAGCGCCCGTCCGTAGCGCCGCAGCAGCCGGTTGGCCACCGCGTGGAAGGTGC
>JBKJUI010000305.1:0-7514 GCA_046590775.1 Acidimicrobiales bacterium | reverse complement strand
TCGACGGTCCCGCCAACAGCGCCCTCGCCGCGCTCACCGTCGCCGGGACCAGCCGGCTGTACACGATCGACCTCCTGAGCGGCTCCGCTGCCCTCGTCGGCACCATCGGGAACGGCGGCCCGCTCCGCGGGATCAGCGTCACCATCGCGCCGCCGCCCCGAGGCGTGCTGCTCGTGGACCAGACGCTGCAGTACATCGACGTCCGAGACCCGGGCACAACGCTGGCCACCTCGGCCATCACCGGGATCACCGCCGGCGACACGCTCGTCGGCATCGACGTGCGGCCCGCCACCGGCGCCCTCACCGCGCTCGCCGTCAACGGCACCACGGCTCGGATCTACACCATCGACACCGCCACCGGGGCCGCCACGCTGCAATCGACCGTGGCTGCCGACCCCGCCGATACGACCAACCCCTACACCGGGATGACCGGCACCGTGTTCGCCGTCGACTTCAACCCGGTCCCAGACCGCCTCCGGGTGATCACCGACGCCGACCAGAACCTTCGCATCAACGTCACCACCGGCCTGGCCACTACCGACGCCCCGATCGCCTACGTCGACGGCAACGCCGCCACCAACCCGACCGTCGGTGGCGCCGCCTACACCAACAGCACCAACCCTGCGCCCCTCACGACGACCTTGATCGACATCGAGACCGCGCTCGACGTGCTTGCCGTCCAGAACCCGCCGAACAACGGCTCGCTGACCACCGGCGGCCCCCTGGGCGCCGACCTCGCTGCCAACGCCTCGTTCGACATCTCCCCTGACAACCGGTGGGCCGTCCTCACCTCAATCGTTGGCGGCGCCACCCGACTCGACGCCGTCGAGCTCGGAACCCCGATCGGCTCGGCCACCGCACCCGCCGGTCGACGCGCCCTCTTCGGCCCCGTCGCAGCCAACACCGGCTTCGCCCTGCTCCCAGCCGGCACGCCGCTCCCGGCCCAGACCACTCCGCCGGCGAACCCGCCGACGAACCCGCCGACGCAGCCGACGAACAACGGGGGCTACCGCCTCGTGGCGACCGACGGCGGCATCTTCGCCTTCGGTGACAGCCGGTTCTTCGGCTCGACGGGCAGCATCACACTCAACCAGCCGATCGTCGGCGGAGCGCCGACCCCGACGAACGGCGGCTACTGGAGCGTTGCCGCCGACGGCGGGATCTTCGCCTTCGGAGACGCGCAGTTCTTCGGCTCGACCGGCAGCGTCCCGCTGAACAAGCCGATCGTCGGCATGGCTGCGACCCCGACGGGCAACGGCTATTGGCTGGTGGCGTCCGACGGTGGGATCTTCGCCTTCGGAGACGCCCGGTTCTTCGGCTCGACCGGCAGCACCCCGCTCAACCAGCCCATCGTCGGGATGGCGGCCTCCAACACCGGCGGCGGTTACTACCTTGTGGCCACCGACGGCGGGATCTTCGCCTTCGGTGACGCCCAGTTCTTCGGCTCGACCGGCAGCGTCCAGTTGAACAAGCCGATGGTAGGGATGGCCGCAAAGTCGACCGGCGGTGGCTACTGGATGGTGGCCTCCGACGGTGGGATCTTCGCCTTCGGGTCCGCCCGGTTCTTCGGCTCCCTCGGAAGCACCCCGATGAACCAGCCCATCGTCGACATGCTGGAGAGCCCGACCGACCTCGGCTACTACCTCGCAGCATCCGACGGTGGGGTATTCACCTACGGCGATGCGGTGTTCCGCGGCTCGACCGGCGGCATCCCGCTCAACAAGCCAGTGGTAGCAATCATCCGCTAGCAACCACAGCGGCGTCTGAGGGCGCTGGCGGCCTGCCGAGGACCTCTACCAAGAGGCCCTCGGTGCGGCCGTCGGCGCTGTGTCGCGTCCGGTGACCGCTACCAGATCTCGATGGCACCAACTGGTCCGAGGCCGAGCAGCAACAGATGCCGTTCGACGCGCACGTCAGCGCCCGGTTGGCCGCTCGAGGGTCTCGCGCAGGCCGAGCATCTTGGTTCTGGACGTCAGGTGGACCGGCCGACATCGACGCTCGCTGGGACACGACCCGTGTAGCTCCCGAACGTGGCCCACATGCAGGAGCCGTGAGTCCGTGAGCGAGCGGCTGGTAGACGTGGACGACGATGAGATCTGATCCAGACTCCGCCCTATATCATGCGATACCGCGTGGCAGTCCCGCTCATAACATGCGCCCAATAAGACCAGCGTGAAATCGGCGACGCAGCACTAGTGTCGCGTGAATGAAGTCTTCTGACTTCTGCTGTGGTTGAGGATCTGGTCGGCGGTCTTGGTCCACACGAACGGTTCGCACCGGTTGTTCCACCCGGCGATGAACCGCTCGATGGCCGCCTTTAGGTCTTTGACACTGCTGAAGGTGCCCCGGCGGATGGCTTGGCGGGTGATGATCCCGAAGAAGATCTCGACCATGTTCAGCCATGACCCGGACGTCGGCGTGAAGTGCAGGGTGATCCGAGGGTGCTTGGCCAGCCACGCCTTCACGACCGGGTGCTTGTGAGTGCCGTAGTTGTCGCAGACGACGTGGAGCTTGACCCGGGGGTAGGTGCGAGCCACCAGCTTGAGGAAGGCGAGGAACTCCTGGTGGCGGTGCTGGTCGTAGCAGACGTCGGTGACCTTGCCAGTGGCGATCTCCAACGCCGCGAACAGGGTGGTGGTCCCATGGCGCTTGTAGTCGTGGGTGGCCTTGGCTGGCAGCCCGGGCCGCATCGGCAGGATCGGCGCGGTCCGGTCGAGGGCCTGGATCTGGGACTTCTCATCGACGCACAGGACAACGGCCTTGTCCGGCGGGTTCAGATAGAGGGCCACGATGTCCCGGACCTTGGCCTCGAGCTCGGGGTCGGTCGAGAACTTGAACGTCTCGGTCCGCCACGGCTGCAGCCCCCACTTCCGCCACACGTTGGCCACAGCGACGTTGGAGATCCCCAGCTCATGGGTCAGCAGGCGGCTCGACCAGTGGGTCACGCCCAAATGCTGAGGCGGCGGGGCCAGGGTGGCCAGCACGATCTCGGTGTCATCGAGGACCTTCGGACGCCCCGACCGAGGCCGGTCGTCCAACGCCGCTATCCCACCCTCGGCGTAGCGGCGCTTCCACTGGATGACCGTCGGCTTCGACGCCCCCGTGCGGGTCACGATCTCCCCGGTCCCCAGCCCCTCCCCGGCCAGCAGAACGATCCGGGCCCGCTGCACCAGACCGGCCGTCATCGTCGACGCCCTCGTCCACGACTCGAGCACCTCACGATCCTCAGCCGGCAACTCCACCGCGACAGTCAACGCCATACCCCAGCATACGACAGATAGTTGCAGAGGTCAAGGTACTTCGTTCACGAGACACTAGTGGAAGCGCGAGCACCAAGCGCTGCCGGCCTGCAAGAGCAGAGGCAACCACTCCCCTGGTACCGGGACAAGCGTCCTACTTCGGCACCATTCGACCGCTCGGTATCGACGGAGCTCAGTTCGACTCCGGAGCTTCGCCGGCCGTCTGTCGCTGGGTGCGCTGAGTTAGTGCAGTGGGACGAGTTCTTGGGCGGCTGGGACGTACAGCGGGTGCCGTGGGTGGCCTTTGGCGGTCAGGCCGAGGCACATGAGGGCCGGGGTGGTGTCGATGACCTGTTCCGCCCGGCCGAGGAGCGTGCCGTGGTGTCCCCATGCGGCGACGACGACGGCTGCGTGCTGGGCGGCGTCGGCGATCACTTCGTCGGTGTCGGCCCCGATGATGTCGTGTCGAGCGGTCGCAGCGGCTCGTAGGTCACGGGGGTGGGTGGCCCGCCATGAGAAGAGGTTGACGAGGATGAACCTGCCCATGCCAAGCTGCACCGATCGGTCGACCATCCGCTGCAACGTGGGCCGGTACCTGGTGCCGTTCCCGGGCGTTCAGCGCAGACGCATCCTTCCCGAAGGAACTCAGGGCCTCGTACCGGCCTCGGGGTTCTCACCGCGGCGGGGGCCATGGTTGGAGCCGAACGGCTGCTCCTCGTACCTTCGCCCCCATAACCCCGGCCGCACAGCCTGCAGCAGCGTCCTGATCGCCGGGTGGATACACACCGCAGGCGCCTTGGAAGAGGCCAGTACCGGCGGATGGCAGCCGGGTGAACGACCGCCGCACACGCCGCGTTAGCTTCTCCATCTCGGCATCCTCCCCGGGGCAACTCCCCAGTCGGTGGATGTCCGTGGAAGCCCCAGTCCCGTGACTTTCTGCCTGGTGAGGACGCGGAGCCGAGAGAGCACGTCGACGATCCTGTCGTCTTCGGCGACAGATCACGGCGGGACAGGATCGGCCTCGACGGTGGTAACGGAGGTGCGCGGAGGCGGAAGGGGAGAGTGACCGTTTTCGGCCAAGGCCGTTTTGATCGCCGACCTGGACGAACGGGTCGAGGTCGCTGCCGGCTCATGTCGTCGTTCGCACGCCGATGACCCGATCGGAGGCGCTCATGGCCAGCGTCGCTCTGATCATGGGTCCGACGAAGGTCGGCACCTTGGAGGGGATCGGGACAGGCTTGCCGGTCATGTCACAGGGCTGGTGGGACAAGAGACCAGGAAACCTCGTCGCTGCGTAGCTGGGCGAATGACCGGGCGGGGCGTCGTAGCTGGTGGACGCGCGGCACCAGGCGACCACGTCTGCGGGGAGGCCGCGGCGTGCTCCTGTGAGAAGGCTGAGCCCGAACGGCTTGCCGCCGGGCTCCACCAGCGCAAGAGCGTCCTCGCTGACCAGAGGCGGTGACTGTGACGTGACGAGCCGGACGTCGGTGCCCGAGTCGAAGGACCAGATCGTCTTGCCTGTCGCCAGGTCGAAGCCCTCGAGCATCACGGCTGCCCCCGCTTCGAGCCGTGGCTCACGGGGCTGCTCGTAGACCGCGGTACCGGTGGCCCGCACCCGCACGCCCTGCGTCACCTCGGTGAACTTGTCGGTCCCCGGCTCGTGACGGTGCGGACACCGCAGGACCCCGCACAGGTAGCGGGTTCCCGGTTCGCTCCAGAGCACCCTTCCGTCCTCGATCCGGAAGCCGACCGTGGTGGAGCGGGCCAGGTCGATCTTCGCGTGGGTGTCGCTGTGTTCGATCGGCGGGCCCAGGATGGAGCCGACGAAGACGCCGACATTCGGGATGCGGTTGATGATCCCACCGTTGTCGCTGGACATGCCCTCTCCGGGAAAGACCTCGGAGATCGGCCGGCTCCAGAGGAGGGCGCTGCCATTTGTGGCCACCAACGTCTCGGGGTGGCGCGGTCCGGCACCGAAGAGGCCGGGAGCGATCCGACGTCCGACGGCGAAGGAGTGGTCCGAGACGAGCGGTGAGGGTTGTGGCGCACCGCTGTCGCCGGCGAAGCGCAGCGGCCGCTCTGGGTCGGTCGACGTCGTGTCCCGCCCGAAGGTGCACACGATCAAGGCGTCATCGTGGCAGGCGTCAGGCCATTCATTGAAGGTGCCAGGGCGGCTTGCCCACTTCTCCACACCGCTCTTCGGGTCAACGGCAACCAGTTGGTCGAAGCCCTCGGCCGACCTGAAGATGATGACGTTCCCGGCAACGACGGCGACCGGCGACGACGTCCGGGGCCCGGTACGCGCCCGTGACACCTCCATCTGCCACACCGTCCGACCTGTGTCTGGGTCCAAGCTGATCATGCTGAGGCCGCTGGGCACCGCCACGTACACGACGAACAGGTCACCTGCGAGCGCAGGTTCGCTGACGGGCTTCAGATCCGGCCGCTCCCACGCCAGGACGGCCTGAGATGGTGGCTCGGGAACCGCGGGACGGTCACCACCCCCCGTGCAGCCGGCGACGACCACGGCAGCCAACATCCCCATCCAACACCGCCTCGAGCGACCCACCCCTCGAAGGCTAGAGCCCGTTGATCGCGCGGCGCCGAGGCCAGGCAGGGCGTCCTCCAGGCTGGTAGGAACCTTGCGTCGGGACATCCCATGGTGTGGCGCGGCCGGTCCGCCGCCGGTCAGCAAAACGCCCGTGTAACAGCACGTAACGGGCGCTTGGTAATACTGCGATGATCCTCAAGGGACCAGCAGGCCGACGCGGCCGTCGCCCGATGGGCAGGTGGGCGCCCGTACTCTTGTCGGCGTGGTTTGCGAGGACTGCGGTGATCCGGACGCCTCCACGAGGCTGGGCGAGGTGGCCGTCTGTGACCGCTGCTGCGATGAGCGGATCGCCGAGTACACCGGCCTTCCCCGTCTCCCCGATCCGCCGGGGCCAGTCCTGCTCAGCGGGCCGGATGGAAGGGATCATCGCTTCAGGTTCAAGATCTGGCGGGCCCCCACCGGGATCGAGGTGCAACTGGATGAGTTGGGGGTGCCGGTCGGCGAGGGGTACCGGTTCGCCGTTCTCGGTGATCATGATGCTGACGTCGAGGTCTTGATGGCGCGGGTGCGGTCGCTGGCTGAGTCCGAGGTCGGGCGGCTCTATCTGGAACCGGCCCGCCATCGACACGGCTGGGACCTGGGCGTTGATGAGGTGGTGGGGCGGCTCGTCTGGGACAACGAGGCTGGCGGCGGCACGCCCTACAGCGTGATCATCGACGGCCGCACCCTGAGCTGGCAGGAGTTCGGAACGGCGCTGGAGGCCTACGAGGGCTGGAGGTTCCGCATCGTCATCGAAGACTCGATCGTCGACGCCCGCAGCGATGCGGACATCGTCGAGCTTCCCGTAGGTGACGACAGGCGCGGGCCACCAAGTGGGTGAGCAACGTCGGAGTCTCGAGGCACGAGTCGTATCCGCGGCCGAGGCGGCGCTGGCCGAGCAGAGCTACGTCAGCCCCGTCGACGTGCTCGTCGGCGTGGGCTGGCTCACGCCTCAGGCCGTCGACCAGTGGCGGCAGGGCCGGGTTGAGGACCTGGAGCGGCTGGCCCAAGTGAACCTGGACAAGTTGTTGGAAGCGATCGGCATCCTTGAACCGTGGGCCGCTAATCGGGGCCTGCGCCCTGGTGAGGCTGTCTACATCGCTCGGACCCGGGACCGCCATCGGCTCCGGTTCAGCCGCAGCGGGGACGCCGACATCGAGGCGGCCTACCGGACGCACTGGGTATCAGCCGAGGCATCCGAGGCCAAGCGCCGCCGGATGGAGGAGAAGCAGAAGGCAGCTCCCGATCTCGTCGTCATCGCCGCCCTCGACGACTGGACGTGCACGCTGTGCTCGGGCACCGGAGAGCTGCTCATCATGGAGGGGCCAGGGCCGGTGTGCCTGCGGTGTGCTGACCTCGACCACTTGGTGCTCCTGCCCGCAGGCGACGCTGCGCTGACCCGCCGGGCCAAGAAGGCGAGTGCGCTCTCGGCGGTCGTGGTGCGCTTCAGCCGGTCCCGGCGCCGCTACGAGCGCAGAGGGATCCTCGTCGAGGAAGCCGCCGTCGACCGCGCCGAGCAGGACTGTCTGGCTGACGAGGAGGCCCGCAGCCGGCGTCGCCAGCGCGAGGAGCAGCGACGTGTCGCGCAGGACCTCGAGTTCCAGGGCGAGTTCGCAGCGGAGATCAAACGACTGTTTCCCGGATGCCCGCCGGAGCGGGCCGACGCCATCGCGGAGCACGCCGGC
>JBKJUI010000243.1:0-2746 GCA_046590775.1 Acidimicrobiales bacterium | reverse complement strand
CTCACGCACCGTTGCCGCACGTAACCCACACAGGAAGACCGCCGCGGCGATTGCGGCAGTCTCGGCACGGAGGGTGGTCGAACCGAGGCCGACGAGCGGCAGCCCGCACGACAGCTCGCCATCGTCCCAACCGCCCTCCGGACCCACCAGAAGCGCCGGTATCCGCAGGCTCGGAGGAACGGTGGCACCCTCCTCGCAGAGGGCGGCCTGACCACCGAGAGTGGCGGCGGCGGCGGGGACGGTGACCAGGTCCGCCACCTCCGGCCGACGGGACCGTCGGGACTGCATGGCGGCCTCATGGGCCACCTGGCGCAGCCGGAGGACGCCGCGGCTCGCCCGCTCCGGGTCCCAGCGCACCACCGACCGGGCCGCAGCGAGGAGCAGGATGCGGTCGACGCCGAGCTCGGTGAGCTTCTGCACGACGAGCTCGGGGCGGTCGCCCTTCACGAGCGAGAAGCCGACGGTGACCGGCGGCTGCGGATCGGGCTCCTCCTCCACCGGTCCGGTCGGCTCGAGCCGCACGGCGCTCCCGGAGGAGGTGACCACCGCGCAGCTGCGCCACCGCCCGAACCCGTCGCTTGCTCCGACCGCCTCGCCGGGGCGCAGGCGCAGCACGCGGCCGAGGTGGTGGGCATCGGCCGGGGTCAGGTCGGGCTCGTCGAGGTCCTCGACGAAGACCCAGCCCGCCGGTCGGAGCCCCGCCCGGCTCACGCGCCCACGTGGCTCACGTGCTCACTTGAAGGCGGAGCGGATCCGTCCGAGCAGCCCGGGATCAGGAGGGGCCACCGCCTCGCCGCGCTCGGCCGCGAGCTGTCGGAGCAGCTCCTCCTGGCGAGCGGTGAGACCGGAGGGGGTGTCGACGACGATGTGCACCACGAGGTCGCCCCGCCGGTCGAGGCGGCGCAGCTCGGGGGCGCCCCGGCCCTTCAGCCGCACCTCCCGTCCCGTCTGGGTGCCGGGCGCCACGTGCAGCTCCTCGGTGCCGTCGAGGGTCTCGAAGGCGAGGTCGGCGCCGAGGGCGGCCACCGTGAGCGGCACGTGGAGCGTGCTGTGCACAGTCGTGCCCTCGCGGGTGAACTGGGGGTGCTTGCCCACCCGCAGGTGCACGAAGAGGTCTCCGGGCGGGCCCCCTCGGGGGCCGGCGGCGCCCTTCTCGTAAAGGCGCAGGGTGGCGCCCTGGTCGACGCCGGCGGGCACCTCGACGGTGTAGGTGCGCGGTCGGTTGACCCGGCCCTCGCCGCGGCAGCTCTGGCACGGGCTGGCGATCTCCTGGCCGAGGCCGCCGCAGCGCGGGCACGGCGACGACGTGACCATCTGGCCGAGGATCGACTGGCGGACCCGGCGCACCTCGCCCACCCCGCCGCACACCGTGCACGTGGTCGGCTGGCTGCCCGCCGCCGCGCCCGTCCCCGAGCACGTCTCGCAGACCACCGGGGCCCGCACGGTGACCTCGCGCTCGACGCCGAACACGGCCTCGTCGAACTCGAGGTCGAGCACCGTCTCGAGGTCGACGCCCCGCGCCGGCCCTCCGGGGCCGCGACCCCGGCCGTTGCCGGCGCTCCCCCCGAAGAATGCGTCGATCAAGTCACCCAGGCCACCGCCTCCGAAGCCGGCGCCGAACGGGTCCTGGCCGCCGCCTCCGCCGATCCCTGCGTCGCCGAAGGCGTCGTAGCGGCGCCGCTTCTCGGCGTCGGACAGGGTCTCGTAGGCGACCGTCACCTGCTTGAACCGCTCCTCGGCCGCCGGGTCGCCCGGGTTGAGGTCCGGGTGAAGCTCGCGAGCCAGCTTGCGGTAGGCCTTCTTGATCTCGTCATCGCCGGCCTCTTTGGCCACCCCGAGCACTCCGTAGAGGTCCGCCACTACCCCTCCTCCATCCTGCGCCCGAGGCGCTGGCTGACCACGGCGACCGCAGCCAGGGCCTGCGGGTAGTTCATGCGGGTGGGCCCGAGGACCCCGATGGTGCCCATCTCGCCGCCACCACCCCGCACCGGCGCCACGATGACCGAGCACTCGGCGAGCGGCGTGACCCCGTGCTCGTCGGCGCCGATCGCCACCGTGAGACCACGGTCGAGCAGGTCCTGCAGGAGCGTGACCACGACGAACTGCTCCTCCAGGATCCCCAGCACCTGACGCACCGTAGCCACCGCGTCGAAGGCCGCCGCCAGCCGGCTGGCGCCGCCGACGAAGACCGAGCCCTCCTCCTCATCGTGGCCCCCGGCCAGGGCGCGCATGGCCGAGCCGAGGAGGGCGTCGACCGCCTCGTCGCCGGTGGCCGGCACCGAGCCGACGTCGACGACGGTGCGGCCGATCAGGTACCCGGCCAGGCGGGTCGAGGCGGCGGCCACGACCGCGTCGCCGACGGCCTCGCCACCCTCCCGCACGGGCAGCTCGATCGTTCGCTTCTCCACCGTGCCGTTGGAGAGCACGGCCACCACCAGCGCGGTGCGGCCGCCGAGGCCCACCACCTGCACCGAGCGGATGGTGGCCGCCTCGTGGGGCGGGGCAATGACGACGGCTGTGTGGTGGGTGAGGCGGCTGAGGAGCTGGCTGGTCTCGGACAGCATGTGCTCGAGCTCGCCGTGAGCCCGGGTGAAGAACGTCTTGACCTCGGCCCGCTGCGCAGGGTTCAGCTGGCCGGCGCCCCAGCCGTGCAGCGAGTCGACGAAGAAGCGGTAGCCCTTGTCGGTGGGGATGCGCCCGGCCGAGGTGTGGGGCTGGACCAGGTAGCCCTCGCGCTCGAGGACGG
>JBKJUI010000224.1:0-3870 GCA_046590775.1 Acidimicrobiales bacterium | reverse complement strand
AGCGGGGCGAGACCCAGGTCCTGAACGTCCTCACGCTCGGCATGCCGAGGATGGACCAGATGCTGGACACGCTCGGCATGCCGAGCGTGAGGACGTTCAGGACCTGGGTCTCGCCCCGCTGGAACAGGCCCGAGCCGTGGGCCGTGGGGATGATGCCCACCTCGGCCGACACCGGCCGGATGTCACGCAGACCCCGGCCGTCGATGCGCACGCCGTCGGCGATGATGCGCTGGCGCACGAGCTTCTTGGTGAGGCTGCGCACCGCCGCCTTGATGGCCTTCTCCTGGCCGGCGAGGTCGGATCCCTCGGCGGCCAGCTCGGCGGCGATCTCGCGGCCGGCGGCGCTGAGGGCGGCCTCGCGCTCGTTGCGGTTGGCGATGGCAGCGGCGGCCTTGACCCGGTCGACGGCCACCTTCTCGACGGCGGCGACGACCTCGTCGGAGTAGTCGACCACCGGCTCCCAGACGAACGGCGCGTGGACGCCGGCGGCCTTCACCAGCTCGTGCTGCAGCTCGATCGACTCACGGATCCAGGTCTTGGCCTCGTCGAGTCCGGCGGCGATCGCCTCCTCGGTGACCTTCGGGGCTCCGGCCAGGTAGTAGTCCCAGGCCTTCTCGGTGCCACCGGCCTCGACCATCATGATGGCGATCTCGCCGTTGATCTCGCGACCGGCCACCACCAGCTCGAAGGTGCACTGGTCACCCTCCTGGTAGGTGGGGTGGGGCAGCCAGTCGCCGTCCTGGGAGAAGCCGATCCGCACTGCGCCGATGGGCCCCTCGAACGGGATGCCGGAGATCATCAGGGCGGCGCTGGCCGCGTTGATGGCCAGCACGTCGTGCGGGTTCTCCTGGTCGGCGCCGATGACGGTGACCACGACCTGGGTCTCGCCCCGGTAGCCCTTGGCGAACGACGGGCGCAGGGGCCGGTCGATCAGCCGGCACGTGAGGATGGCGGCGTCGCTCGGCCGACCCTCGCGGCGGAAGAACGAGCCGGGGATCTTCCCGGCGGCGTACATGCGCTCCTCGACGTCGACGGTGAGGGGGAAGAAGTCGATGCCCTCGCGGGGGGCGGAGGCGTTGGCCGTGACGAGCACGGTGGTGTTGCCGAGCTGGGCCACGACGGCGCCCTGGCTCTGGATGGCGAGCTTCCCGGTCTCGAAGGACAGGGACTGCTCGGTGCCGCTGATGGGCTTGGCTACGCGGGTGGGGTCTGCCATGTGCAGAGGTCTCCTCTTGTCAGAGGAGGGCGGTCACGGCCGACGTCGGTTCCCAGTTGTCACCCACCTGCTTGTGGTGCAGGTGCTTCACAACCGGCAACCGGCGGGCTTCCAGGCGCCCTCCAGATGCGACACGAGCGGCCGGCGGCCGCTCGTGGGTGGTGCTCTTACTTCCGCAGGCCCAGCTTGGCGTTGATCGCCCGGAGGCGCTCGACGTCGTGCTTGCGCAGGTAGGCCTGCAACCTGCGCTGCTTGCCGATGAGCTGCATGAGCCCCCGGCGGGTGTGGTGGTCGTGCTTGTGCTCCCGCAGGTGCTCCGTGAGGTGCTTGATGCGGGCGTTGAGCAGGGCGATCTGCACCTCGGGTGACCCGGTGTCGGTCCCGTGCTTGCCGTGCTCGGTGACGATTGCTGCCTTGTCCATGAGCTCCTTCAACCTGATGTGGATCTGTGGCCAGGCGCGTGGACACGCCGGACCGACCGGTCAAAGCTAGCAGGGCTGGGGGTCTACCGGCCATGGTGGGGCCGTGCAGGTACCCGCAGAGGAGGTGGTGGTGAAGGTGAGCCGCTCCGGCGGCCCGGGTGGCCAGCACGCCAACACCTCCGAGACCAGGGTGGAGCTGGCCTGGGACGTCACCTCGTCGGCGGCCGTCACCGAGGCGCAGCGGGCCCTCCTCCTCGACCGCCTGGGCCCGGTGGTGCGGGCCGTGGCCGAGGACACCCGCAGCCAGGCCCGCAACCGTGATCTCGCCTTCGAGCGCCTGGCGGCCAAGGTCGCCGCCGCCCTGGTCGTGGCCCGCACCCGCCGCCCGACCCGCCCTTCCCGCGGCGCCGTCGAGCGACGGCTGGCGGCCAAGCGCCGCACCGGCGAGCGCAAGCGCGGCCGCCGCCCCGACTCCCCCGACGACTGACCGAACCCTCGAGTCTGCCCACCTCTGGTCCCTGGGTGAGCCCGATGTGGGCAGACCCGCTTCCCGCCTGCAGCAGGACTCACCCCGGAGCCGCTCCGAGCAACGTGCGGGCCGCCTCGACGTCGCGGCCGATCTGGGCGATGAGGTCGTCGACCTCGGGGAATCGCTCCTGGCCACGGAGCCGGTGGGCGAAGCGGACCTTGGCGGGCTGGTCGTACAGGTCGCCCGACCAGCCGAGGAGGTGGGGCTCCAGGAGGCGCTCGCCGAGCTCCTCGAAGAGCTGGGGGCGGCGGCCCAGGCTGATGGCGGCGGGGGTCTCGGCGCCGTCCGGGTGGACGTACCAGCCGGCGTAGACGCCGTCGGCCGGCAGGCAGATGCCGCCGGGGGCGGCCACGTTGGCCGTCGGGAAGCCCCACTCCCGGCCCCGCTGGTCTCCGTGGGCCACCACGCCTCGGACCTCGTGCGGCCGACCCAGGAGGAGGGCGGCGGCCTCGACGTCGCCGTCCTGCAGCAGCGTGCGGACCCGCGTGCTGGACACGGCCGCGCCGCCCTGGACCTGGAGGGAGAGGCCGAGCACATCGAACCCGTGGCGCCGGCCCTGGTCGGCCAGGAAGGGCACGTCTCCCTCACGGCGGTGGCCGAAGTGGAAGTCGTGGCCGACCGCCACCGCCCTGGCGTGCAGGCACCCCACCAGCGTCTCGGCCACGAAGTCGGCGGCCGACTGGTGGCTGCGCACCTCGTCGAAGCGGACGACCACGACGTGGTCGACCCGACAGGCCTCGAGCAGCTCCAGCTTCTGCTCGAGGTCGGTGAGGAGCAGCGGGGCCGACTCGGGCCGGACCACCGCGGCCGGGTGTGGCTCGAAGGTGACCACCGCGGTCTCGCACCCCCGCTTGTCCGCCAGGTCCCGCACCTCGGCCAGGACGGCGCGATGGCCGAGGTGGACGCCGTCGTAGGCGCCGATGGTCACGACGGTCCCGTCGGGCGGGGACGGGCAGCGCGCCGGATCGGTGACGACGTCCACAGGTCGAGACTACGGGGACCGTGGCAGGACGACGGCTGGCTTGGCCAGCCCCGTCCGGTAGGGCTCGTAGACGGCGAGCAGGTCGCCCGAAGGCCCCGTCACCGCCCACGGGCCGGTCCCGGCCCAGGCGTCGAGCACCTTGCCGTGGGCCACGGCGGCTGCGCCGTCCTCGTCCACCTCGACCCGGTCGATGTGGCCCACGGCGGCCAGCGGCGGCAGCAGGATCGCGGGCTGCACGTGGTCGAGCGGCGTGGCTGCCGCCTCGTCGAAGGGGCCGATCGCCGTGCGCCGCAGCCGGCGGAGGTGGGCGCCGCCGCCAAGGAGGGCGCCCAGGTCGGCGGCCAGCACGCGGACGTAGGTGCCGGAGGAGCAGCTGACGGCCAGGCGGAGGACCATCGGGTTCCCGGTGGCGTCGAGCCGCAGCGAGTGGACGGTGACCGGCCTGGCCGCCCGCTCGACCTCGATCCCCTCCCGGGCCAGCTCGTGGAGGCGCCGGCCGCCGACCTGCACGGCCGAGACCATGAGTGGAACCTGCTCGATCTCGCCGACGAGCACGGCCGATGCGGCCTGCGCTGCGGCCAGGGTCACCCCGGCCATGTCGAAGGTGGCCACGACCTGGCCCTCGTCGTCGAGCGTGGTGGTGGTGGAACCCAGCACGACCTCGCCGACATAGGCCTTCGGCAGGTCGCCCAGGAAGCGCAGCAACCGGGTGGCCTTGCCG
>JBKJUI010000200.1:0-3672 GCA_046590775.1 Acidimicrobiales bacterium | reverse complement strand
GATCGCCGGCGCCCGCCGCATCGGCAGCGCCTACGCCCGGCTCATCGCCTCGACCAGGCGCCGTTCGCTATTATCTACTCGAGCGCCGCCGACCAGACGTTTGCTGGCTCTTCGGATGTGAGCGGGGTGTAGCCGTGTAGGGGTCATCCACCGGGCGCGCCACAGGGGCCTTGAAGATCGGAGGTGTCTAAGCCATCGATCTGGAAGGGCCCCTGTGGTGGAGCGTGACCCTACGCGCATGTGTGAGTTGCTGGTCGGACTCGGGGAGGTGGCGGTGCTGGGCGTGGATGACGACGGAGTCGGTCCGCTGGTGGTGCACGTCGAGTCGACGGGCCGCCGTTCGGGTTGCCCGGGGTGCGGCCTGTTCGGCTGGTCGAAGGACCGGCCGGCGGTCACGCTCGTCGATCTGCCGTGCTTCGGTCGACGGACCCGGCTGGTGTGGCACAAGCATCGGATGGTCTGCCCTGACGGCTGCCCCAAGACGTGGACGGTTGAGGTTCCCTCCATCGCTGCGTCTCGCATGGCCATGACGGATCGGGCCGGGCGGTGGGCCTGCTGGCAGGTCGGGGGCCGAGCGCCATGGTGGCACCTTCGAGCTGCGGCCTGCGTCGCCGGGCGGCAGCATCGCCGAGCGGACGGGGTACCTGACGACGAGCAGAGCGCCTGATGAAGTCGCCTACACCCTGACAGGCAGGCCGGGTTCCGGGTGGCCGAAGAGGGCTTCGGCCACCACCGGGCGGGTGGCGTCCGCCAGGTCGTTGAACAGGATGAGGGTGAGGTCGTCGACGGTGATCAACCCGACCACCGAGTCCCCGGACATGACAGGGAGGCGGCGGATGGGGTGCTCGGCGAAGATCCGGCAGGCGTCCCGCACGTCGGCCTCGCCGTCGATGGTCACGACGTCGGTCGACATGACCGAGTCGATCCTGGCGTCGATCGGCAGCCGGCGGGCGATGGCCCGGACGACGAGGTCGCGGTCCGTGGCGATCCCCACGAGGCGCTCGCCATCCATGACCAAGACCGACCCGACGGCCTTCTGATCCATGAGCTCGGCCGCCTCGACGATGGTGCCGCCCGAGGGGATCACAACCGGGTCCTTTCCATGCACGTCGATCAGCTTCATCGTCTGCTCCCTTCGTGACCGGTGGCCCGAGGTGCCTGCGGGTCCTGGGGTTGAGCCTGGCACGTCGTGGGCCGCCGGACCAGGGCCGCAGGTCCACCCGTGTCGGGTCGCACGGCCCAGCACCAGCCCACTGAGGGCATCTACCCCCCACCCGACCGCCGGTTCACGCTTGAGGCAGCCCCGGCAGATGGGTGGATCAACGGCGGGTCATTCGTCTTGGTCGTCGGCGTCGACGAGGGGGTCGGTGCGCCGGACAATGAACCGACCTTGCGGAGGCGGTACGCCTTGTGGCTTGCGTCCGCCAACAGCACCAGGGGAACGGCCAGCAGGGCGATGAGCGCACCGAGCAGGCTCGGTGGGGCGTGGTCGAGCAGGCCGGGCAGTGGAGGAAGCCAGAGGAAGGCGGCGAGCGCGCCGAGCTCGATCGTCACGGCGCCGAGGAGCAGGCGGTTGCTGGACCATCCGAGGTGGCCAGGCCAGTGCGTGGTGCTGCGGCAGGCGAAGGCGTTGGCGAGCTGGCCGAGCACAACGGTCGTGAAGGCGGTGCCTGATGCCGTGGCGAGCAGCGTCGAGGTGGGGACCTGCCCGTAGCGCCAGCCGGCGGCGACGAGCACGGCGGTGAAGGCCAGGAGCTCGACGGATGCCTCTGCGGCGCCCAAGACCCCGAACACCCGACGCAGCAGGGTTGGATCGATCAGGTGCCCGCTCGCAGGCGGACCGTCGAGGGTGGTCCGGGTGGGCGCCTCGGCGCCGAGGGCGAGCGCCGGGAGCAGGTCCGTGCCGATGTCGAGGAACAGGATCTGCAGGACGCCGAGGGCCAGCGGGAAGCGGCCGCCGGTGAGGGCCCAGGCCACGAACGGGGCGAGCTCGGCAACGTTGTCGGTGAGGTGGTAGGTCAGGAACCGGCGGACGTTGGCGTACGTCGCCCGACCTTCCTCGACGGCGGCCACGATGGTGGCGAAGTCGTCGTCGAGCAGCACCAGGTCGGCCGCCTCGCGAGCGACGTCGGTGCCGGAGCGCCCCATGGCTATCCCGATGTTGGCCTCCCGCAGAGCAGGAGCGTCGTTGACGCCGTCTCCGGTCATGGCGACGACGTGGCCACGGGCTCGAAGGGCGCGAGCGATGCGGAGCTTGTCCTCCGGCGTGGCACGGGCGACCACGACCGCGTCCCGATCGAGGAGCGCCCCCAGCTCGGCCTCGATGCCAGGCAGGTCGGCGCCCGTGACGACGAGAGCCTCCTCCCCGGGGGCGACCAGACCGACCTCGCGAGCGATGGCCGCGCCGGTGGTGGGGTGGTCGCCTGTGATCATGGCCACCCGGATGCCGGCTCGTCGACAGCTGGCCAGCGCAGGAGCGACCTCCGTACGGGGAGGGTCCTCCAATCCGACCAGACCCAGAAGCTCCAGGTCCCGCTCCAGCTCGTCTGGCGTCACGTCACCCTCGTCGCCGGGCCTCGCCGGCCGGGTGGCGATGGCGAGGACGCGGAGGCCGGAGCTGGCCATGGTCGAGGCCGACGTCGCTGCCTCGGGGCTTACGTTGGTGCAGCGGGGCAGGACGGTGTCGGGGGCGCCCTTGACCAGCAGCTCACCCCCGGCGACGACGGACATGCGGCGTCGGTGAGGATCGAAGGGCAGCCGACGGATCTCCGGCGCGGCCAGCTCGTCGGTCTCGAGTGTGATCCCGCAGCGGGTGGCGAGCACGGCGAGCGCAGCCTCCATCGGGTCTCCCCGTGGAACCCAGGCCTCGCCTCGTCGGACGACGCGACCACTCGACGCTCGCGCTCCCGCCCGAGCCATCGCCGCCACGGCGCTGAGCGCGGCAGCGTCACCACGGAGGCTGGCCGTGGGTTCGTAGCCGGTGCCATCGACGTCCACCCAGCCTTCCGGCGTCCAGCCCCGCACCACGGCCATCTCGTTCCGGGTCAGCGTGCCGGTCTTGTCGGTGCAGATGAACGTGGTGGATCCAAGTGTCTCGACGGCTTCGAGCCGCCGCACGAGAGCGTTTCGGCCGGCCATCCGCTGCGCGCCCATGGCCAGGGACAGCGTCACGGTCGGCAGCAGACCTTCGGGGACCAACGCCACCGTGACACCGATCCCGAAGAGGAAGCCGTCGCGGGCCGGGCTGCCCAACGCGAGCGAAAGCCCGAAGAACGCGAGGCCGACGGCGACCGCGACCAACCCGAGAAGTCGGACGATGCGATCGAGCTCCCGAGCGAGCGGCGTGGGTGGAGGATGCGCGCTCGCGGTGAGCTGCGCGATTCCCGCGAGCTCGGTGTCGGACCCGATGGCCTCGACCACGCCATCTCCGCCCCCGGAGGTGACATAGGTTCCGGCGCGCACCCGACCGCCGGCCACGAGCGCGACCGGCACGCTCTCGCCGGTCAAGGTCGACTCGTCTACTGAGAGCCCATCGGCGATGAGCAGACAAAGGTCGGCGGGCACCCGGTCACCGGGACCGAGGATCACCACATCGCCGACAACCACATCGTCTGCGGCGACCATGGTTCGTCGTCCGTCGCGTCGCACGACCACGCCCGCCGGAAGCAAACC
>JBKJUI010000153.1:0-19169 GCA_046590775.1 Acidimicrobiales bacterium | reverse complement strand
GAGATGAGCGTGACGTTCCAGTTGACGCCGGCCACGCCAGCGGTGTTGGCCTTGGCGCCGATCGTGCCGGAGACATGCGTGCCGTGGTCGTCCAGGGACCCGCGGGTGCCGCCGTCGTAGATGCTGTTGTCGCCGTTGGCGAAGTCCCAGCCGTGGACGTCGTCGACGTAGCCGTTGCCGTCGTTGTCGCGGCCGTCGACGACGTCGAACGGGTTGGTCCACACCTGACCGGCCAGGTCGGGGTGGGTGAACTGGATGCCCTCGTCGATGACGCCGACGTAGACGCCGGCGCTGCCCGTGTGGTTGGCGGCCCAGGCTTCGCCGGCCTGGCTGCCGTAAACGTTGGCGGGCGAGGTGGCGTCGCCGTACATGCCCCACAGGGACCCATTCGTGTAGTACGGGTCGGCCGAGGTGGCGGCATGGGTGTAGATCCAGTTCGGCTCGGCGACGATCACGGCCGGGGCCTGCTGGAGGCGCCGGGCTGCGGCGGCGCGCTCGACACCGGCCGGCGTCCGCACGAGCTCGACCGCTCCACGGGCCCCGTCGCCCTGGACCACCCTTTCGGCCAGCTGGGCCCCGGCCCGGCCCCGGGCCTCGGCCTTCTGGGTCTCGGTGGCGCCGGGCTGGTAGGTGACCACCAGCTCGTTGGCCACGGCTGGCGGACCGACCGGAGCCGCCGCCGACGCAGGTGACCCGCTGACGGTGGTGCCCACCGTGGCCACCATGCTCAGCGCCACCCCACGCGCCGCCCAACGCCGGAGCCGGTTCGTCGATCCCATGTGCGCGTTCCTTTCGTGCGTCCGTCTCGTGGACGCGTGACGATTCAACACCCTCTCGGCAGCCCTCGCCGCCCAACTGAGCCCTTTCACCCTCCTTGGGCGAGGAAGTAACACCCACGGTGCCAAAGGCGCAGGTTGGAGCACGACCCGTGGTCAGTGAAACGCCCCAATGGGCCGATTTGACCATGACGCCAGAGCAAGTGCTCGGTCGGCCTGTCGGGTGCTTTCCTCCTCGACGGGACGGCGAGCGTCCTTCAGGGTCTGCTCCGCCGTTGCCGGGCTCTCTCGTAGACCTCCTCGATGGCCCCGACCCTGCCGGCCCACGACAGCTCGGCCTGGGCGTGGGCCAGCGCCGCCCGTCCCCGCTGGGCCAGCTCGTCCGGGTGCTCCGCCAGATGGACCATGGCATCGGCCAGTCCCTCGACGTCGTCGGGCTCCACCAGCCAGCCGGTGGGATGGGCCGGGTCGAGGTTGATCATCGACGGGAACCCGCCGCTGCGGGTGGCCAGCACCGGTCGCCCCACGGCCATGGCTTCGAGAGCGGTCTGGGCGAACGAGTCGTTCACCGACGGCATGACCAGGGCGTCGCAGGCGGCCAGGCCCTCGGGAAGGTCTTCGTGGCCCCGCCACCCGGCGAAGAACACCCCGTCCTCGCCGAGCTGGCGGGCGACCGTCACCGGATGCTCGCCCTCCCACTCGCCGGGGTGGCCGCCCCAGATCAGGAGCGACACCGGTCGGGTCGTGCGGGCCCTGGCCCGGGCCAAGGCCCGCACGAGCAGCGGTACCCGCTTGGCCGCCGTGAACCGGCCCACGTAGACGAGCACGGTGGTGGCGCCGTCCACGCCGAGGACGCGGTCGAGGTCGGCCTCCCGGTAGGCCACCGAACCTGGCCCGCCGTCCTCGGCCCAACCCTGCGGATCCTCGACCAGCCAGCGGCGGAAGCAGGCCCGGCGCTCCCCGGCAACCAGTCGGCGAGGTCGGAAGCGCTCGGTGTCCACCCCGTTCGGCACGGCAGTGACCTGCGACGGCGGGAGGCCGAGGAGGGAAATGGCGGTGTCCCGGTCGGGTGGTGACACCACCACGAGGTGGTCGGCCGCCGCCGCCTGCTGCCGCAGGTGGTGCAGCCAGAACTCCCCGTGCCGCCACTGCGACCAGCGGGTGGTGTGCAGCAGCTCGAGCTGAGCGGGCTCGAGGCCTGCGGTGTCGAGCCCGGTCTCGAGGGGGTCGGCGACGTTCGGCATCGTGGCGAGGGATCGGCCGAGGGAGCGGGCCAGGTCGCGGTTGACCTCGACGGCCTCCAGGAACTTGATCTCGGTGCCGTGCAGGTGGGCCACCAGGGGCGTCGAGGGCCAGCGCCGGACGGCTGCGTCGAGCTGGGGAGTGAGGTGGTGGAGGTGGAGGACGTCGGCGTGGTCGGCGTCGGCCGCCCGAAATGGCGCCTGCCACACCGCCGCCAGGTGGGCGAGAAGGCCGGGATCGACGGAGGCCAGCACCGCGTCGGCGGCGCCGACGCGGTCCTCGTACGAGGGGTGCATCGGTATCGGGGCCCGCAGCGAGTCGCCGCCGGCCTGGTGCGCCGCCACGGCCGGGGTGTAGTCGAGGTGGTGCACGTCGATGCCGTCGAAGAACGTCGGAGCGTGGGTGCTGCGCCCGGCCGCCCCGAGCGACCCGGCCACCAGGGAGATCGACCAACCCGCCCGCTCGAGGGCGGCGGCCAGGTACTTGGTGACCTGCGCCGACCCACCCCGCGGGAAGAACAGCAGGCCCATCACGACCCGGTCGGTGCCCATCGGCCTCGACCCTAGGAGCCGCCCGCCCGGCGCTCGGATGACGGGCATCCCGGCATGTGTTCTGGGCCACGCCGCCGTGCCGCAGTTGACCAGGAGCGCTCCCCCGGATTAAGGTCAATCTGACCATAATCGGGGAGGGTCGAGGTGCGCGCCAGGAGAGGAGGCCAGGTCGGTGCCGGGAGGGCCACGCTGTCCACGGCCCTCCTCACCGACCACTACGAGCTGACGATGCTCGCCGCATCTCTCCGATCAGGGCTGGCCGAGCGACCCGCGACCTTCGAGGTGTTCGCCCGCCGGCTGCCGCGCGGGCGGCGCTACGGCGTGGCCGTTGGCCTCGGCCGGCTCGTCGACGCCATCGCCAACTTCCGGTTCGACGCCGCCGAGGTCAGCTTCCTCCGCCGCACCGGCGTGGTTGACGAGGAGACGGGGAGGTGGCTGGCCCGCTACCGCTTCTCGGGCAGCATCGACGCGTACGCCGAGGGCGAGGTCTTCTTCCCCTCCTCTCCGGTCGTCACCATCGATGGCACCTTCGGCGAGAGCGTCGTCCTCGAGACGGTGGCGTTGTCGATCCTGAACCACGACTCTGCGGTCGGCGCCGCCGCAGCCCGGATGCGGTCGTCAGCCGGGACCAGGAACCTTGTCGAGATGGGGACCCGGCGCACCGGAGAGCTGGACGCGCCGGCGGCCGCCCGGGCCGCGTGGATCTGCGGGTTCGACGGCACGTCCAACCTCGAGGCCGGGCGCCGCTTCGGTCTCCCGACGATGGGCACGGCGGCCCACTCCTTCTCCCTCGGCCACCTGGCCTTCCACCCCGACGATCCGGGCGCCGCCGAGCGGGCCGCGTTCTCGGCGCAGCTGGCCGCCCTCGGGCCGGCGACCACGCTGCTGGTCGACACCTTCGACATCGCCCGAGGCGTGGCCAACGCCATCGAGACGGCTCGCGACGCTGGCGTCCCCGGGCCGGGGGCCATCCGGATCGACTCGGGCGACCTGGCCGAGGAGGCCCGGCGAGCCCGAGCCATGCTCGACGCCGCGGGGGCTACGGCCACCCGGATCGTGGTCACCGGCGACCTCGACGAGTACGCCATGGCCGAGCTGGCTGCGGCGCCGGTCGACGGCTACGGCGCAGGCAGCCGGTTGGTGCAGGGGTCCGGCCACCCGACGGCCGGGCTGGTGTTCAAGCTGGTGGCCGTCGACGACGGAACCGGGCGGATGGTCCCGGTGGCCAAGCGCTCGGTGGCCAAGGCCAACGTCGGCGGCCGCAAGAGCGCCTGGCGAGCGCTGGACGGGGCGGGCAGGGCCACGGCCGAGGTGCTCACCATCGGCGGCCGCCGGCCCGATGGTCCCGTCCGTCGGCTCCAGGTGCGGGTCCTTGACTGCGGCCGGATCGTCCCGTCGCCGTCGCTCGGCGCTGCGCGCGATCACCACCGGGCCTGCCTGGCCGAGCTCCCGCCGGTGGCCCTCGACATCACCGCCGCCGCCCCGGCGCTGCCCACCGTCCTGTCGACCTGACCAAGGAGAAGCCCATGCCCACCGAGCCCGCGCCTTGCGCCGCACCCTTCGCCTCCTCAGCGGGGCTCGTCGTCGTCGACGTGCAGAACGACTTCTGCGAGGGCGGCAGCCTGCCGGTCAGCGGCGGTGCCGCCGTGGCCGCCGCAGTGGCCGAGCTCGTCGAGAGACATCGGAGCGCCTACGAGACGGTCGTCTTCACCCGCGACTGGCACACCGACCCGGGCGGCCACTTCGCCGACGTTCCCGACTACGCCACCACCTGGCCGGCGCACTGCGTGGCCGGCACCACCGGCGCCGACCTCCACCCTGGCCTTCGCGACGTGGTCGACCGCTATGGCGTCGTGGTGTCGAAGGGGGCCCACGAGGCGGCGTACTCGGGCTTCGAGGGCACGACCGAGGAGGGGACGCCGCTGGCCTCACTCCTGCGGGCGGCCGGCGTCGACCGGCTCGACGTCTGTGGGATCGCTACCGACCACTGCGTCCGGGCCACGGTCCTGGACGCCCTGACCGAGGGGTTCGCCGTGCGGGTCCTGCTCGACCGCTGCGCCGGCGTGGGTCCGGACACCACGGGCGCAGCGCTGGCCGAGATGGCCGAGGCCGGTGCCGAGCTCATCGAGGGCGGAGCCGAATCACCGGGGTCCCGCTGATGGCCGCCAACCCCGGGCGACGGCAGGCCGAGGGCCCGTCCGGACCGTGGGACGATGCCGCCGCGGCCGCCGAACCGGCTGTCGACGAAGCCGCCTACCTCGCCTCCTACGACGCCTCGAGGTGGCCGCAGGTGGGCGCCACGGTTGACATCGTCTGCTTCACGATCCGCCAGGGCCGCCTCAGCGTCCTGCTGGTGCAGCGCGCCGGCCACCCCCATCGGGGCGCCTGGTCGCTGCCCGGAGGTTTCGTCGGCCCCGCCGAGGACCTCCCCGACGCCGCAGTGCGGGAGCTGGCCGAGGAGACCGGCGTCGGCGCCCCGGTCGGCCACCTCGAGCAGCTGGGCACCTATGGCGCCCCCGGGCGCGACCCGCGCATGCGCGTGCTGTCGGTGGCCTACCTCGTCTTCTCAGCCGACCTCCCCGATCCCGAGGCCGGCTCCGACGCGGCTAGGGCCCGCTTCTGGGCGGTCGAGGACCTCGAGCTGGCCGGCCCAAGCGCGGTCGAGGATGCCCCTCGCTTGGCCTTCGACCACGCCATGATCCTGTCCGACGGGCTGGCCAGGGCGAGGGCCAAGCTCGAGTACTCGCCGCTGGCCACCACGTTCCTGCCCACGATGTTCACGCTCGCCGAGCTGCGCCGTGTGTACGAGGCGGTGTGGGACGTGGGGCTCGACCTGTCGAACTTCCGCCGGAAGGTCCTGTCCACCATGGGCTTCGTCGTTCCCGTCGACGCCGAGCTGCAGCCAGGTCCGCGCCGCGGCAGGCCGGCCGCGCTCTATCGCGCTGGCACCGCCCGCCTCCTCCATCCTGCGCTGCTCTCTCCGGCCTCCCGAGCCACGGCCCTGCTCGACGATCCGGAACCCGACGACGACGAGCCCTGAGCTGCGCAACCCGGGGCGGCGTCCGCCGCCATCCTGTTGTGCTGGCACACTGGCGCCCCCATGGCCGAGGCGTCGAGCGACCGGACGTCCACCAGCACCAGGGGCGAGCCGACCTCGGCACCGATCGCCGCAGTCGACATCGGCACGAACTCCTTCCACCTCGTGGTGGCCCAGCCCACCAGCGACAACCGCTTCGAGGTGATCGATCGTGAGAAGGAGATGGTGCGCCTGGGCTCTGGCTCCGGCGACATGAAGCGGCTCGAGGCCGACGCCATCGATCGCGGGGTGGCGGCTCTGAAACGTTTCCGCCAGATTGCCGAGAGCGCCGGCGCCTCGCTGCACGCCGTGGCCACGAGCGCCGTCCGCGAAGCCGACAACCGTGACGAGTTCCTGCGCCGGGCCCGGGACGAGGCCGGCGTCGACGTCGACGTCGTCAGCGGGGCCGAGGAGGCCAGGCTCATCCACGTCGGCGTGCTGCAGGCTGTGGCCGGGCTCGAGCGGCGGCACCTCCTGATCGACATCGGCGGAGGCAGCACCGAGTTCGTCATCGGCGAGGGTCCCCGGGTCCTCGAGGCGCTGAGCCTGAAGCTCGGCGCCATCCGGCTCACCGAGCGCTTCCTGCGACGGGAGCCGCTGCGCAAGAAGGACGTGACCGAGTGCCGGCGGTACGTGCGTGCCTATCTCACCCATCCGGTGCGGGGCGCCCGCGACCTCGGTTTCGAGTTCGCCGTGGGCAGCTCGGGCACCGTCTCCAACCTGGCCGAGATGGTGCACGCCGCCCGCGGCGGCGAGCCCCTGCGAACGATCAGCAGCTTCCGCTTCTCGGCCGACGAGCTGGGCGCCGTGGTCGACAGGCTGGCCAAGGCGCCGACCGTGGCCGACCGGCTCGAGGTGCCAGGCCTCGACCCGAAGCGCGCCGACATCATCCTGGGCGGCGCCATCATCCTCGAGCAGGCCTTCGCCGAGCTTGAGATCCAGGAGATGACGGTCTCGGACCACGCCCTGCGGGAGGGTGTGCTGCTCGACGCGCTGCGGCGCCGGGAGCGGACCTCGGTCGGCCACCTCGAGGAGATCAGGCGCCAGAGCGTCCTGCACCTGGCTGCCATCTGCCCGGGGGAGAAGAGCCACTCCGAGCACAGCACCAGGCTGGCCCTGCAGCTGTTCGAGGCCACCGGTCCCTGGCACCGACTGGCCGACCAGTGCGAGGAGTGGCTGGAGGCGGCCGGCCTGCTGGCCAACGTCGGCCTGTTCGTCTCCCACGACCGACATCACCTGCACTCGTACTACGTCATCCGTCACTCCGACCTCCTCGTCGGGTTCACCGACCACGAGATCGAGCTCATCGCCCAGGTGGCCCGCTACCACCGCAAGAGCGCCCCTCGCCCCCGCCACGCTGAGTTCGCCCGCCTCGGCTCATCCGACCAGGACACGGTGCGCACCCTGGCCGGCATCCTGCGGGTGGCCGTCGCCCTCGACCGCACCAGGGCAGGGCTGGTCGAGAAGCTCTCCGTCAGCTCGGACGACGACGGCGAGGTCGAGATCGTGGTCGAGGCCGGCGGCCGGGACATCGGCCTCGAGCTCTACACGGCTGAGGCCCGCACCTCCCTGCTCGAGGAGGCTCTCGACGTGAAGGTCTCGTTCTCCGCAACGCAGCACTAGTCCCGCTGGGTGACCGCTCGAAGCTCCGGTTGGAGTACGACTGGTAGGATTCCTACATGCGTGTCACCGAGAAGGGGCAGGTCACCATCCCGAAGGAGCTGCGCGACGCCCTAGGGATCGGCGCCGGCACCGAGGTCGAGTTCGAGCGAGCCGACAACACCATCGTCGTCCGCAAGGCGCACGACGGGCCCACGCGCGGGCAGCAGCTGGTCGAGCGGTTGCGAGGGCGTGGGGACGTCCGCATGACCACGGACGAGATCATGGCGCACACCCGCAAGGGCTGAGGTGGCCGCCGGGACGCTCGTGGACAGCAATGTGCTGCTCGACGTGCTCACCGAGGACGAACGATGGGCCGAGTGGTCAGGAAGGGCACTTGCTCGGGCGTCGGAGGCCGGCCCGCTGTTCATCAACCCGATCATCTACGCCGAGGTGTCGGTGCGGTTCAGCCGGATCGAGGACCTCGACGAGGCACTCCCAGCGGACTACCGGAGACTGGCCCTGCCCTGGGAGGCCTCGTTCCTGGCCGGAAAGGCGTTCCTCACCTACCGACGCAGGAACAGGGGCACGAAGGCCTCGACCTTGCCGGACTTCTTCATCGGAGCGCACGCGGCAGTGGCCGAGCTCGGGCTGCTCACCCGTGACATCGCCCGGTACGGTGCCTACTTCCCGACGGTTCAACTGACCGGGCCTGGCCGAGCCTGATGATCTGCCCGTCAGAGAGGTCGCATAACTAGCGTGAGCCCGTGCCCGCCACCACCTTGCGCCGGGTCGCCCCGGTCTTCGTCACGACCGACCTGGCTCGGGCGCTGGCCCACTACGAGCGCCTGGGCTTCACCGTGGAGGCCTATGACGGCGCTGACTACTACGGCTACGCCTGCCGGGACGGAATCGAGATCCATCTGGCCAAGGTCGACCAGCTCGATCCCCGAGCGACCACGTCGTGCGCCTACGTCTGGGTCGACGACGCCGCTGCCCTCCACGACGAATGGGCCGCAGCCGGCGTCGAAGGACGGCTGCACCCGCCGAACCCGACGGACTACGGCCTCAACGAGGGCGCCCACGTCGACCCCGACGGGAACCTCATCCGCTTCGGCTCACCTGCGGTCCCGCCCCGGGGGGAGCGCTGACCAGGGACACGTCGACCGGATGACGTGGGTCGGGGTCGACGGCTGCAAGACGGGCTGGGTGGCGGTGGCCCTGGGCGACGGCGGCGAGGTGAGCGCCCACTTCCTTTCGCGGATCGCCGCCGTGGAGGAGGCCGTGCCTGACGCGGTGACGATCGCTGTCGACATGCCGATCGGGCTGCCCGAGGCCGGCAAGCGCGACGCCGATGTCGCCGCTCGGAGCATCCTCGGGGCACGACGGAGCTCGGTCTTCTTCCCTCCCGTGCGCGCCGCGGTGGAAGCGGCGACCCACGCCGAGGCGACGGCGGCGTCGGTGCGTATGACCGGCGCCGGCCTCAGCCAGCAGTCGTACGCGCTCAGCCGGAAGATCCTCGAGGTGGAGCGCTGGCTGCCGTCGGCGCCGTGCCCGGTGTTCGAGGTCCATCCCGAGGTGTCGTTCGCCCTCCTCCTCGGCGCCGCAGCCGCGGCTCCGAAGAGGAGCTGGGCGGGCATGGTCGAGCGGTGGCGCGGCCTGGCCGAGGCCGGGATCCGCCTCGACTGCGTGCGGGGCCCGGCGACCCTGGCGGCGTCGGTCGACGACATGCTCGACGCCGCGGTGGCGGCGTGGACCGCCCGCAGGCTGGCTGCCGGGACCGCTCGCTCCTTCCCCGACCAGCCGCCGCCGGACGCCACCGGGAGGCCGGTGGCCATCTGGGCCTAGCCGGTGCCAAAGCCGCGAGTCTGCCCACCACTGGCGTCTGCAGGGACCAGAAGTGGGCAAACTTGCGATGCTGGCGCCATGAGCGTCGTCTTCCTGCACGCCCACCCCGACGACGAGGCGATCTTCACCGGCGGGACGATGGCCCTCCTCGCCGCAGCCGGCTGGAGGACCGTGCTCGTCCTGGCCACCGAGGGCGAGCGCGGCGCGGCGTCGCCGCTGGTCGGGCCCGAGGTGCCGCTGTCGGTGCGCCGGGTGGCCGAGACGGCGAGGGCGGCCGAGCGGCTCGGAGCGGCTCGTGTCGAGTTCCTCGGCTACCACGACTCCGGGATGGCGGGGGACCCGGCCAACGAGGCGCTCGGGGCGTTCGCGGCGGCGTCGGTCGACGAGGCCGCCGGGCGGCTGGCGCGCATCCTGGTCGAGGAGGAGGCGGCGGCCCTGGTGGCCTATGACGCCCAGGGCGGCTACGGCCACCCCGACCACGTCCAGGTCCACCGGGTGGGTGTCCGCGCCGCCGAGGAGGCCGGGATCGCCACGGTGTACGAGGCAACGGTCGATCGCGAGTACCTCCACTTCGTCGAGTCCCACCTCGTCGTCGAGGCGAGCCGCGGCGGCGGCCCGTCGGTCCGGGGCGGGCTCGGGCTCGCAGCGTCGGGGCTCGGCCTGTCGACGGTCGAGATCACGTGCACGGTCGACGTTCGCTCGGTGCTCGCCACCAAGCGCCAGGCCATGGCCGACCACGCCAGCCAGATCCCCGAGGCCTGCTCGGCGATGCGCCTCCCCGAGTCCGACTTCGCCGCCGTCTACGGCTTCGAGTGGTACGCCCGTTCCGGCCCACCCGGACCACTCGACACCCTCGGCACCTGACACGCCCTGCAATGAGTCAGAGGCGGCGGTAGCGGGCCTCGACGAAGGAGTAGAGGCCGAAGGCGGCCAACCCGGCGGCGGCGAGCAGCAGCAAAAGCTTGCCGTACGGCTGCTCGGCGATCGTGCGCAGCGTGCCATCGACGCCCTTGGCCTCTTCCGGGTCGTAGTCGAGGGCGGCCTTGACCAGCAGCAGGCCGGCCAGGCCGGCGACCACGCCCCGGGCCACGTGGCCGAGGAGGCCGACGGTGGTGGCGACCCGGCCCAGCTGGTCCGGCATCGAGGCAGTGTCGATGTGCTTCTCGAACTTCCGGCGCAGGCCCCGGAGGACCAGCCACCCACCGGCGCCGACGAGCGCCAGGCCGGCGAGGATCACCAGGATCCGCCCGGCCGGCAGATCGAGGACCCGGGCGGTCCAGGCGCTCTCCTTCTGTGTTCCTCCACCGGCTCCGGCGCCGGCCTTGGAGGAGCGCTTGCCGCTGAGCAGCACCGACAGGGCCGAGGCGGCGAGGGCGAGGTAGAGGACGGCCTTGCCGGCCGACGCCCCCCGCTTCGCCGTCCGCTTGGCGTCGTTGTCCTCCTGCCGGCGGCCCCACACGGCCTCGGTCAGCTGCCACAGGCCCAGCCCGGTGAGGCCGCCCACGAGCAGGACGAGCAGCAACGTGCCCAGCGGCGTTCCAGCCAGGGCCAGCACCGCTCCCTGCTTGTCGGCCGACTGCCCGCTGCGCCCAAAGGCGATGCTGGCCGCCAGGAACGCCACGGTCAGGTAGAGCAGGCCACGGGCGGCGAAGCCGATCCTGGCGGCACGGTCCAGCCACTCGCTGTTCCCGGCCCGCCGCGCCCCTCGCTTGGCCTCGTGCACCACTGCGTCGACGTTCATCCGCCCTCCCGTTCCCCGGGCAGGCTCCCCATCTGCGTCGGGGACGAACCTTCATTCACTGCGATGCGGGGCGAAAGGGGACGGCGGGCTCCGGGAAGGAAGTTGCATACGCAACGGTTATGGGGTAGGAACGACGCAGCTCCTCGGAAAGAGGCCCGCCATGCCCGCCATCACCGCCGACCCCACCACCCTGCCCCGCCTCGCCGTTCCCTCGGCCAGTCGCCGGCCCCGCCCGGTGCGGAGCGTCACCACCGCCCCGAGCGGCTTCGAGGGCGAGGGCTTCCCGGTTCGCCGTGCGTTCGCCGGCCTCGACCTGGCCGACCTCGACCCGTTCATCATGATGGACCAGATGGGCTCGGTGGAGTACGGCCCGGGCGAGCCTCGCGGCACGTCGTGGCACCCCCACCGCGGCTTCGAGACGGCCACCTACCTGCTCGACGGCACCTTCGAGCACCAGGACTCGAACGGCGGTGGCGGCCTCATCAGCGGGGGCGACACCCAGTGGATGACCGCGGGCGCCGGGATCCACCACATCGAGGCCCCGCCCGAGGAGCTGGTGGTCAGCGGCGGGCTCTTCCACGGCGTGCAGCTGTGGGTCAACCTGCCGAAGGCCAGCAAGTGGATCCGTCCCCGCTACCAGGACATCACCGGCGAACGGCTGGTCCTCCTCGGCTCCGCCACCGGCGGCTCGCTGGTGCGGGTCATCGCCGGCGAGCTGGACGGCCACGCCGGACCCGGTGTCACCCACAGCCCGATCGCCTTCGTCCACGCCACCGTCAGCCCCGGCGAGCAGCTGGTCCTGCCCTGGCGGCCGACCTACAACGCCCTGGTCTACGCCCTGGCCGGGCGAGGGACCGTTGGCGTGGACCGGGTGCCCCTCCAGCACGGTCAGCTGGCCGTCCTCGGGGCCGGTGACGACGTGGTCGTGGCCGCCGACGGCGGCGACCCCCTCGACCTCTTGGTCCTTGGCGGCGAGCCGATCGGGGAGCCCGTCGCCTGGTACGGGCCGTTCGTCATGAACTCCAGGTCCGAGATCGTTCAGGCCTTCGAGGACTTCCAGGCCGGCCGGCTCGGGCAGTACGCCTGAAGTCGGTCGGGCCGCCGGGCCAGAGGGTGCTGTCGCTATCGTGCGACATGGCGTTGCAGCTGCGCTCGACGGTCATCAACGCCCGGGACCTCCCCCGGATGGTCGCCTTCTGGCACGGAGCGCTGGGCGGCGAGGTCCACGGCCCGGTCGACGCCGACCGGGAGTTCGTGGCCCTGCGGGGCGCCAGGGTGGACATCCAGCGGTCGCCCGATGAGGACCGCCCACCCGGGCGCTGGCACCTGGACCTGTCCACGCCCACGGCGGCCGAGCAGGCGTCGGAGGTGAAGCGGCTGGTGGCCCTCGGGGCCCGCGTCCTCCGCCACAACCAGGAGCCGGACGACGACTACGTCGTCCTGGCCGATCCCGAGGGCAACCTCTTCTGTGTCTGTCTCACCGATGACTGACCCCCCGCCTTCGGCAACGGCGACGTCAGTGGCAGCGGCCTGAGCCGGCATCGCTGAAGCTGGCGCCGTCCACGGGCAGGAACTGCCAGCCGTAACGGCCCGCTCCGAGGGTCAGCTGCAGCACGCCGGCCGTCCCGCTGTTGCGGACCTCGCTGCCGGGGAGGGGCGGCCCGAAGCCATACGCGCTCCGGCCGCCCGTGCCCACCACGAAGGAGCGGATCCCACGGGTCGGATCCGGCCTCCCGGTCGGGTCGAGCGGGCCGAACCGCTCGTAGGTGTGATCGTGCCCGGCCAGCACGACGTCGGCGTTCCCGTCGTACAGGGCCTGCCACAGGGGGCCGACGTCGATCGAGGAGCCGTGCACGCGGCCCGAGGAGAAGCGGGGGTGGTGCCAGTACACCAGCGTGCAGGCGCCCGGACGACGGGCCAGGTCGGCCCGAAGCCACTGCTCCTGGGCGCCGCCCGCCAGACACGAGACGACCGAGCAGTTCGAGTTCAGCGCCACCACGTGCCACGTCCCGAGGTCGTAGCTGTAGTAGCCGGTCGCCGGGTCGCCGGCGGCAGGCCCGAAGTAGCCGAAGTAGCCGGCCGCCCCCCGGGTCCCGTACTCGTGGTTGCCGATCGCCGGCTTCGTCCTCGGGGCGGCGGCACCCCATGACGGGGCGTAGCAGCCGGCGAACTCGGCCGGGCTGCCGCGCTCGTAGGCGTTGTCGCCGAGGGTGGCCACGGTGGCCGAGGGCCGGGCGTTGAGCAGCATCGCCGTCGCCTCGTCGACCGGTGACGAGCACGAGGCGATGTCGCCGGCAGCCAGCAGGACCGGGTCGCCGACGGCGGTGGTCGGCGAGGCCGGCGGCACCGGACGGGTCGTGGTGGTCGTGGTGGGTTTCGTCGTGGCCACGGGCGCGCCCGTCGTGACGACCGCGATGGACGGTGGCCCGGGTGCCCCGGTGGTCGGCGTGGACGGCGTGGACGGCGTGGACGGCCCAGCCACGGTCGAGAAGCCGCCGGCTCGCACGAAGGTCAGGCCGACCGCCAGGTCGGCGGCGCACACCAGGGCGACGACGGTGACGAGCGCCCTCCGCCTCCCGGTCATCGGCCGAGCCGCGTCACAGCTCGCCCGATGCGGCGCAGGGGAGAGGGCACACAACCGGAGTCTCGCGGGCTCGCGCCCCGGGCGGCCAGTGCTCGCAGGTGTTTGCGCGCCTCGCGGGCCCGGGTACGGCTACCGGACGGTAACCCCCCAATGCGGAAGAGGAGTGGTGCGCATGAACGTCGGCAAGATCGACATGACCCAGCTGCGCGGAGTCTCGGACAAGGGCGTCGGCCTGGCCAAGGAGCTGGTCGGGACCCTGATCGGCAACGAGTCGCTGCAGCGCCAGGGCGAAGCCCAGCAGGACCGGGCGTCCGAGGAGCTGAAGGCGGTGCGCAAGCAGGCCGAGGCGCAGGCCAAGACCGCGAAGGCAGACACACTCGAGCAGAGCCAGAAGGCGGCCCAGAGGGCCAAGGAGGCAAGTTGACATGGGTGCATTCGAAGAGGCCAAGGGCAAGGTCAAGCAGGCCGTCGGTGACGTCACGGACAACCCTGAGCTGAAGCGCGAGGGCGACGCCCAAAAGGCGCGAGGCGAGGCCGAGCGCGAGGCCACGGAGGCCCGGGCCGAGGCCAAGGCTCACGAGGCCAAGGCCAAGGAGAAGGAGCTCGAGCAGCAGGCGGCCGAGAAGGCCAAGTAGGCGGGCGAGGGGAGTCCGGTGGCTGCGGGGTTCGGGCCTGACGGTAGGGCTGGCCCCGCAGCCAGGATGGTCCTCGTGACCGGAGGAACGACATGAGGGTGCTGGTCACCGGCGCCACCGGGTTCGTGGGATCCCGCCTGGCGCAGGCCTTGGTGAGCGCCGGCCACGACGTTCGGGCCATGACCCGCAAGCCCGACCGCTACGACGGCGCCGGAACCCCGGTCGGGGGCGACGTCAGCGACCCGCCCAGTCTGGTGCAGGCCCTCGAAGGCCAGGAGGCGGCGTACTACCTCGTCCACTCCTTGGACTCGAGCGACTTCACCGATCGGGACCGCAAGGGCGCCGAGGCGTTCGCCGACGCAGCCTCGGCGGCCGGCGTCCGCCAGGTCGTGTACCTGGGCGGGCTCGGCGACGAGGACGACGAGCTGTCCGAGCACCTGCGCAGCCGGCGAGAGGTCGAGGGCATCCTCCGGGCCCGCGTGCCCACCACGGTGCTGCGAGCCGGCATCGTGATCGGCGACGGCGGCATCTCGTGGGAGATCCTGCGGCAGCTCGTGGCCCGCCTGCCGATCATGATCACCCCGCGCTGGGTGCAGACCCGCACCCAGCCCGTGGCCGTCGAAGACGCGCTGGCCTTCCTGATCGGGGTGCTGGGCCGCGACGAGGCGATCGGCGAGACCTTCGACATCGGTGGGCCCGAGCCCCTGACCTACGGCGAGATGCTCCGTGAGGTGGGCGGCATGACCGGCGGGATCCTCCGGCTCATCGTCCCGATACCGCTGCTGTCCCCGCGCCTCTCCTCGCACTGGCTGCGGCTCATCACCGACGTCGACCTGCCCACCGCCCGGGCCCTCATCGACTCGATGACCAACGAGGTCGTCGTCGGTGACCGGCGCATCGAGGATCTCACCGGGCATCGCGCCATGTCGTTCCGGGAGGCCGCCGAGCACGCCCTGCGGGACCGCAGCCGGCGCCTCGACCCCCATGCGGCTGCCTGAGATCCTCGCCCCCTCGACCGAGCCCCGGGACGTCGAGGACGACGCCACCGTCCGGCGTCGACGCGTCGTCGTCCTGGCCACGCTGCTCATCGGCGCCGCCCTCCTCGGTGGAACGCTGGCCGCGCCCGAGGGGTCCGGGCTGTTCTACGGGCTGGCGGCCCTCGCTGCCGCCACCTGGCTGGCCGGAAGCTTCCTGTCCGGTCCGTTGCACCTCGGACGGCGGGCCGGGCTGGCCAGCGGCGGGCGGGAGCTGGTGGCGCCACTGCTGCTCGGCGTGGCCCTCTTCTTGGCCTTCGCCGCCGCCGCCCTGGTGACACAGCGCATCCCGTTCCTGGCCGGAGCCGTCGACCGGGTGCTGGCCAAGGCCGACGCCGGCCCCCGCACGTTCGTGCTGGCCATCGCCCTGCTCAACGGCGTAGCCGAGGAGGTCTTCTTCCGTGGCGCCGTGCACTCGGCCTTCGGGCGGCACCGCCCGGCGCTGTGGGCCACCGCCCTCTACGGCCTGGTGACGGTGGCGACCCTGAACCTCTCGCTGGTGGCCGCTGCGGTGGTGATGGGTGCCGTCCTCAGCGCCGAGCGCGAGGCCACCCGGGGCGTGCTGGCCCCGGTCATCACCCACGTCACCTGGAGCACGATGGTGCTCTTCCTCCTGCCCAGGTAGCCGGGGGAGACGACGGCCTCGTCAGCTGTCGTAGGGCCTGACGTCAGGGCCGACGACAGCCTGGAACGAGTCGAGCACCTCGCTCGGCCGGGCGTGACGGTCGACGGCGTACTTGGAGAAGATCAGCTCGCCGTTGACGGTGACGTCGAAGATGCCCCGAGGTCCAGGGATCAGGGTGAGACCGTCGATGCGGTGCTGGTACGAGCCCAGCAGCTCCTCGGCCACGCGCACGGCGCGGGAGAGGTAGTTTCAGGGGAGGCAGTAGGTGACCTCGATGCGGAAGCGCTGGTCGTCGCTCACGGCTCAGACGGTAGGGCTGCGTGCCGGCCCCGTAGGTGCATGATCCGGAAGGGTCGCAGCTGGCCCCGGACCAGCCCCTGGGCGACGGGAGGGTCAGCCTCCATGATCGCCCGGGCGGCCTCGCCGTCCTCGGCCTCGAAGACGCAGAGGCCGGTGTTGGCCGGGCCCAAGGTCGGCCCGGCCAGGACCAGGGTCCCAGCGGCCAGCAGCTCCTCCATGTAGTCGAAGTGCTCGTCGAAGGCCGCCTGCTCCTCCGGGGTCATGGTCTCGGCGAAGTCGTCGCGCGGCGGGAGGAGGAAGTACATCCACTCGGCCATGCATGCAGGATGCCCGCTGGCCACCGTTCGCTTCGAGCCCAAAGCGTTTTGTTGCCGTGACGAATCGGATGATCCCTCAGCAAGGGGACGACCTGCCCGGCGCCTCGGCTTCCAGGTGGCGCCCTACGCTCGGGCGATGGGCGGCCTGCACCCTGGATCGCCGGTGCCGGGGCTCGACGGGGTGTGGCCGGACCCCGAGGTCGACGACCTGCCCGGCCGGGTCGTGCGCACGGGCGACAACCAGTGGCTGCTGGGCCTCGGCGCCACCGCTGCCGAGCTGCTGGCGTGGCCGCCGTGGCCGGACCTCGGTACGGTGCATCGGTCCCCTCCGCCGGCGGTGACCGATCCCGGCATCGTGGCGGTGGGCGGCCACGCCGGTCCGGGGTTCCTGGCCCGGGTCGAGCTCGACGCCTGCGGGGCGTGGGTGACGATGGCCTGCACCTCGGACCTGCGGCCGCTGGTGGTGCGCCGGGCCGGATGGGTCGACGAGCGCGGCGACGCCGTCGTGAAGCGACACCGACCGTGGCCCGAGGACCGGGTGGGGCTCGGCCCGGGGGATGCGGTGGCGGTCGTGCACCGCCCTGGCTCGGACCCGGAGCACAGGGAGGACGGCGACGACCTCGACCCGGTGGCCGAGCGCCTCCTCGACCACCTCGGCTCCGGGTCCCGTGGCCTCCTCGACGCCATCCCCACCCCGCCCCCGGTGGTGGCCGCCCTCGCCGTCCCCGCCACGGTGGCCGGCGCCGGGCCGACGTGGGTGGCCGAGGCCACCGGCGTCCCCGAGGCCCAGCTGGTGCTGCCCGGCTACCCGCAAGGCGACCGGGAGCCCGAGCGGTGGCGTCAGCCGCCCAACGCCCCGAGGCGTGCCGTCTTCCGCCTGCATCGCGACCTCACCCGCCTGCGGGACCTTCGCGGCGTGCTGGGCCGGCTGGTCAGCAGCTGGCGGCTGGAAGGGCACGTCGACGCTGAGACCCTCACGCTGCTCACGACCGAGCTGGCCACCAACGCCCTCGTCCACACCGAGACGCCGGCGACGGCGACCGTCACCTACCGGGGCCCGCTGGTCCGGGTCGAGGTCCACGACGGATCGGCCCGGCTCCCCGAGCGGCGGGAGGCGGACGCCTACGACATCGGTGGCCGGGGCATCGCCCTGATCGAGGAGCTGGCCGCCGAGTGGGGAAGCCGCGTGACGCCGACGGGCAAGCGCACGTGGTTCGACGTCCCCGTCAACCTGGCCGAGCGGCGCTGAGGCGCGAACCCGCCTTCGCCCTCAAGCGGGCTGGAGGCCGCCTGGGAGCGTCGGCGCCGGGCGGCGGCGGGCCGAGGCCGCGCCGTAGCCGGCGGCGACCAGCGCAGCCACGCCGCCGAGCGCCAGCCCCACCCGCGGGCTGGACCACTCCGACACCGCCCCCATCAGGGGACCGCCGAGCGGGGTGCTGCCGAGGAAGACCATTCCCTGGAGGGCCAGCACCCGGCCGCGCATGGTCGGCTCGGCCCGCAGCTGGACCATTGTGGTGGCCGTGGTCAGGAAGGCGATGCTGCCGAAGCCGACGAGGAAGCCGATGGGGAAGGTCACGCCGAGGCTCGGGGACCCGGCCAGCAGGAGCATCGACACCCCGAAGGCCGTAGAGGCGATCGCCACGTGCTTGAGGGTGACGGTCGTGCGGCGCGCCGCCAAGAGGGCGCCGGCGAACGAGCCGAGGCTCAGGACCGAGAACACCAGGGTGAAGGCGGTGTCGCCGCCGCCCAGCGAGCGGGTCACGAACAGCGGCATCACCACGCTGAAGTTGAAGGCCAGCGTGCCCACAACGGCCATCATCATCAGCGGCACCCAGACCTCGGGGACCGAGCGGGCGTAGCGGAGGCCGGCCCGGATCTGCCCCGGCCCCCGTTCGGCGGCCGGCGACGGCCGCAGCCGTCGGAGGTCCATCCGCCACAGCGCCACCAGCACGGCGACGTACGAAGCGCCGTCGAGGGCGAAGCACCACGCGAAGCCCACGGTGCTCACGAGCAGCCCGGCCAGCGCCGGGCCGACGACGCGGGCGCTCGTGATCATGGCGCTGTTGAGGCTGACCGCATTCTGCATGTGGTCCTCCGGCACCATCTCCGCCACAAAGGCGCGTCGGGCGGGCTGGTCGAGGGCGGTGGCGCAGCCGCCGGCCAGCGCGACGGCGAAGACCGCGGCGAGCGGCGGGGCGTCGGACAGCGCCAGCCCCGCCAGCACGAACGACTGGGCCATGGCGTACACCTGCACGGCCAGGAGGAGCCGACGCTTGTCCAGGCGGTCGGCGAGCAGGCCGGCCCACGGCCCGAACACCAGGACGGGGAGGAACTGGCAGGCGGCCAGGGCGCCAAGGGCCACGCCGTCGTCGGTGAGCCGCAGGACGAGCAGGGTCTGGGCCACGAGGGTCATCCAGTTGCCGACCTGTGAGACGAGCTGGCCGACGAAGAACAGGCGGAAGTTCCGAATCCGCAGCGATCGGAAGGTGGCGTTCATCCCCTGCTCAGCGCCGGACCAGCGAGGCCGGATCGGTGGCCGGTGGCCCGACGACGTCCCATCCGCCGCCTCGGCGCTCGCACCGGTACCAGCGGCCGTCGCGACCGTAGCGGAGGTGGACGTCGCCGCCGCTGAGGCGGTTGCCGTCGGCCCGCACCCGCTGGCCCTTCAGCAGGCCGGCCACCACGGCTCGCGCCTCTTCGATCACCTCGACCGGCGGGTCCCAGGGCTCGCCGAGGACGTCGAGGGCGGACGTGCCTCCGTAGCGCCAGGCGGTGGCCAGGCGCAGCAGCTGGCGTTCCGGGGTGCGGGACCGGACGGCCAGCAGGGGGAAGCGCGGCGTG
>JBKJUI010000086.1:0-3201 GCA_046590775.1 Acidimicrobiales bacterium | reverse complement strand
CAGTGCTGACGCCGGCGGGCGGCCCCCGGCCTTGCGCCAATCCTCGAGGCAGTCGTGCGCCAGCCGGTGGGCGTTGGCACAGAGGCGGACGACCTGCCTCGTGGCGCCCGGCAGCAGCGGGTACGACGTCGGCGGATAGTGATGCAGGTCCGTGACGGCGAGGGTGATGGGCGGCGAGTGACGGCCGGAGCACGGGCACGGTTGCGTCACCCGGCACCGTCAGCCCGGAGGATTGCGACCTCGGCCTCGAGCGCCTCCACCCTGGCCCGCAGCTCTGCGTTCTGCGAGTGGGCGGCGTCACGCTCGAGGCGGAACTCCCGGCGCTCGGCGTTGCACTCGGCGAGGGCAATGGCAGACGCCCGAGCCGCCCGCTTCAGCGCCTCGTCCTGCTCGTCGAAGCGCCGCTCCATCTCGTCGAGCCGGCGCTGGTATTCCTCGAGCGCCCCCTTCTGGATGAGCACGACGTCACGGGCGGCGTTGACCATGATCTGGGCACTCTCCGGCTTGGACTTGCGGAAGGATGCGACGCCGGAGACGAAGCCCCCGGTGAGGATGACGGAGCCCAGGCCGACGAGGACGGTTTCGCTGTTCATGCCCGGCCCACCGAGCGCAGGACCCAGAGCCGCACGCCACACGCCACGACCAGCGCCCCCTGCACCATGAGCGTGGGCAGGATGGCGGCGCCGGCGGCCAACGTGGCGATGGTGGCGACGGTCAGCCCGCTGCCCAGTACGTGCAGCCCGAGGGATTCCAGGCGGACCGACCGGCGCACCAGGCCGAGCGCCACGGCGAGCCCGCCCAGGGCGTACAGGGCGGACCAGCACAGCGCCAACCGAGGGAAGGTGGCGTCCACGGCCCGGGCGGGCCCCGTGGGCTGCAACGGGGTGAAGTGCGACAGACCGGCGTAGAGAGCGGCCACGCCGAGCCACATCTCGAACGGCCAGACGACGGCCGGCGAGCGGACCCTGTGCGTCGTGGGGGTCACGCCGGCGCTGACCGACCGAAGGCGTCCGCTGCCGCCCCGTGCGCCTCCCCGGCGCTAGACAACCCGGCGGCGTCGTCGGCCCGCTGGTGTGCGTCTCGCAGGTCATCGGCCACGCCCTCGGCCGCATGCTCGATGCGCAGGCCCGTGGCGGCACCGGCCAGGACGGCGGTCATCATGCGATGCATCTCGGCTCGGTCCTGCGCTGCCAGACCCTTCGAGGCGTTGACCGTCTCGGAGAAGATGTCGATGAGGTCGTGCATCGCCTGGCGGCTGGTCCGGATGTAGCCGGCGACCAGGAAGGCCACGACGATGACCACGCCAGCGCCGACGGCGTGGATCACGATGTCAGCGCCGACGTCGAACGTCACCGCTTCAACGCCAGAACGATCCACACCAGCAGGGCGATGATGCCCAGCACCACCAGCGCTGTGATGAGGTCGGGGTTCACGACGGCGGTCATGCCACCACCACGAAGGTCCGGTCGAAGATGTCCTCGGGCAGGTCGGGCAGCTTGTTGTAGCCCGGCACCACGCCGGCCCCGACGAGAGCCTCGACCTCCTGCGGGGTGCCGACGTAGCGCGCCGTCGCCTTGCCCTTGGCCTTGCCGGTGGCCTGCAGGCTGGCGCTGACCAGGAAGATGCCCCGGTTGTTGGTTACTCCGATGAGACGCATGGTGTCGTCGTCCTCCTCTTTGGGTTGGGGGGGTGGGGCGGGGGAAGGGGCCGGGTGGCCGGCATGGACCCAGTCGTAGAGGCGAGCGCCGGGGCACTCCGTCGACAGAAAGTCCCGGTGCCCGAGCCACTCTCCGTCAGCCACTCCGAGGTACTCAGCGGCGTTGTTGATGGCGTCAGCGCCCTCGGGGGTGAGCCCGGGCCCGTCCGTGCCCTCGAGGTAGACCACCGACGACCAGCCGGCGTTGGCGTCGGTGCCGTTGCGGGTGCCGCCGCCGTTGGCTGCGTTGCGGACCCTGCGGCCGCGGCCCTCGAAGACGTAGCCGTGACGGCAAGCGGCGGCGTTGTAGGCGAAGTCGGCCCACCCTCGGTCGGCGCCCATGTGGAACGCCTGTATCTCTCGCATCTGGCCGGCGCACTGGCCGTGGTCGGAGCGGCTCGACCCTGGCCCCAGCCAGTGAACACCGATTCCCCGGGTCTGGCCGGGCGCCTCAGTGCGACCGGTCGGGGCGTCGGCGCCCCAGTCGGCTCGGCTGACGAAGCGCATCGGCGTCTCCTTCACTGCCGCTCGTACGGCGTCGAGGTGCTGGCGGTACTTGCCGTTCTTGAACACCGACCACGGCTGCCAGTTCGTGCCGCCGCTGATCGTGACCATCGACCGGGCGTTGAACGCCGGATCGAACAGGCGCATGCGGTCCCGCTCGAGGCCGGTGCCGGCGTGGGCCCGGAGGCTACGGACCTGCCAGAGCCCGCAACTCGGTCCCCACTTCTCGTCCTCGAGGTTCTCGTCGCCGATGGCGTCGGGGTTCAATCCACTCTCGGCCCAGGCGATGGCCGTGGCGATGATGGCGGCGTCACCCGAAAGGCCGGCGGCGTTGGCCAGGCGGTAGACCCCAGAGGGCGTCATGTGCGGATCATCATGTAGAGGCCCCGGTAGGGCGGCAGGTTGGCGCCGGTGCCAGAGGAACCGGCTGACCCCGTGGCGCCGGTCCCACCTGACCCGGTGGCCCCGGTCCCACCTGACCCGGTGGCGCCCGTGCCGGCGGAGCCGGTGTTCACGCCCTGGGGATAGCTGCTCCCAGCCCCATCGGTGTCGTAGTCGTTCCTCGATGCGCTGCCGGCGACGCCATCGGTGACGTTCTGAGCATGAGAGTGGCTCGGGCCGGTGTGGTCGTGGCTCGGGCCTGTATGGGTGTGGCTCGGGCCGGTGTGGTCGTGGGTCACGACTGCGGCGTTGGCTGAGCCGCCGGTCGAGCTGGGGGTGTAGGTGGTGCCGGCGCCGACGAGGAAGCGGTCTCGGTAATCCGGCAGGGTGAGGCTGAGTCCGTTGGCGACGAGGTGGGTGTAGAGCCCCGGATAGTTCGTCGCCGTGATTACTTGGCCCTGTAGCAAGAGCCACCGCTGAGGCACGTTGGGCGTCAGGGACCCGGCGACGGTGCCAGTGGCGCAGGAGTCGAGCGAAGAGTCGGCCGGTTGACGCTCCCGCTGGAGGTTGTAGAGCGCATCCTCCAGCGCCCGCAGGCGCTTGCCTGTGTCGGGGTCGGT
>JBKJUI010000458.1:0-2935 GCA_046590775.1 Acidimicrobiales bacterium | reverse complement strand
GACGCGGGCCTTGATCCAGGGGGCGATGACGGTCTTCATGTAGGCGACGAGGTCCACGGGGACTCCTTCTCGGTGGTGGGGCCGGTCCGGCCGGCTTGATGCCACCTAGATCGTCGTCCCGGAGCCCCGCCTGCATAGGGCGTCCGACCCATCTTCGAGACGGGCTCAGGGCTTGTTGTCCACCTCTAAGCGGATGATCCCCATCTTCACGGCGCGGACCACGGCCTGGGTGCGGTCGCGCGAGTCCAGCTTCTGGTACACCGAGGCGAGGTGGTTCTTGACCGTCTTGACCGAGATGAAGAGCTTCGTGGCCACCTCGGTGGTGGAGAGGCCCTCGGCGATGAGCTGGAGGACCTCCTCCTCCCGCCTGGTGATGATCGACTCGGCTGGCTGCACCGCCTCGGCCAGCATCGCCTCGGCCAGCTCGGCCGACAGCGACGTCTCGCCCGAGGCCGCCTGCTGCACGGTGCGGACGACCTCCTCCATGGTGCAGTCCTTCACCAGGTAGCCGACCGCTCCCGCCCGAATGGCACGGTCGAGGACGCCCTTGTCGGCGTGCATCGTGAGGATGACGACCTGCACGCCCGGTGCCCGGTCGCGGATCACCCTGGTGGCCTCGACGCCGTCGAGCACGGGCATGCTCACGTCCATGAGGACGACGTCGGGCTGCAGCTCGATGGCCAGCCGGGCCGCCTCCTCGCCGTCGCCCGCCTCGCCGACGACATCGAGCCCGTTCTCGGTGAGGGCCCGCCGGAGGCTCTGGCGCAGCATGGTGTGGTCATCGGCCAGGAGCACCCGTGTCACCGCGACATCCCCTCGTGCTCAGGCTGCCGGAGGTGGCAGCGGATAGTTGTCCCACGGCCGGGGGCCGTGTCGATCTCGAGTGCAGCGCCGATGGCATCGGCCCGCTCCCGCATGCCTACCAGGCCGTAGGAGTCCAGGCGTCCGGCGCTGCCCTTGGCGAAGCCGCAGCCGTCATCTGTCACCTCGAGCAGGGCCTCGCCGACGCCGAGGCGCAGCGAGATGATGACCGACGACGCGTCGGCGTGGCGCTCCACGTTGGTCATCGCCTCCTGGGCGATCCGGAGGAGCTCGCGCTCGTGGGTGAGGGGCAGGCGCTCGGAGCCGTCGACCCGAAGCTGCACCGCCAGGCCGGAGCGGGTCTGGACCCGCTGGACGAAGTCCTCGAGCACCACCGGCAGCCCCACCTGCTCGGACACCTCGGTACGGAGGTCGTACAGGGTCTCACGCACCTCCGAGACGGCCTGGCGGACGTCGTCGCGCAGGCCCTCGAGCTCCGGCTTGATCGGCGAGGCATCGGCCTTGCCGACGAGTCGGTCGAGCTCGAAGGCGAGGTACGCCAGCGACTGGCCTACCCGGTCGTGCAGGTCGCGGGCGATGCGGGTGCGCTCCTGGTCGGCGCCGACGGTTCGAAGACGGCGGAACAGCCGGGCGTTGTCGATGGCCAGGGCGGCCTGCTCGCCCACCCCTTCGAGGAGCTGGGCGTCGCGCGGGCTGAGGGAGAACGCGTCGCGCTTCTCGACGCCGAGGAGCCCGACCAGCTGCCCGCGAGCCCGCAGGGAGGCGTAGAGGCCGCTGCGGGAGGCCAGGCCCAGCCCGGCGCCCACGGTCAGCTCGGCCTCGAGGTGGGCGTCGATCTGGGCGGCGGCGATCCGCAGCGGGCGAGGCAGCTGGTCGAGCGGCACCGGGCCACGCACCCGGGCGCCCTCGGCCACTGCGGCTGACCAGGTCGGGCTGCCGTCGTCGGGGAGGAGGACCACGACCACGTCGGGCTGCAGCAGCTCCCGCACCCGGCCGACGATCAGCGAGACGGTGTCACCGAGCTCGAGTGAGACCGGGAGGCTCTGGGCCACCCGGTAGAGCTCGAACAGGAGGTCGTTCGCCTCGGTGAGCCGGCTGACCCGGGTGAGGGCCAGCGAGGTGCGCTGGGACTCGACGATGAAGATCCGCCTGGCGTACCCGGCGACCAGGTACACGAGCAGCACCTGCGACCAGCCCAGCACCGCGTCCTCGCTGGCGGCGGGGCTGGAGGTGGCTGCTGACAGGACGCTGACGGTCAGCCCGACGACGAGGGCGGCCACGGCCGCCTTGGTGAGGCCGAAGCCGTACCCGACCACGACCCCCGTCGCCGCCAACGAGAAGAGGTAGGGCGAGACCCAGCCCTTGGTGACCGTGACGGCGGCGATGGCGGTCGCCACCTCGAGCACCACCAGCAGGACGTCGAGGACCCGGCCGGGGCGGAGCCGGGCCGGGACGGCTGTGCGCAGGAGGGCGACGACGGCGAGCCCGCTGCCGGCCAGGAGGGCCGGGCCGCCGAGGCCCAGCGCGGCGCTGAGGGCGGCCGCGACGGCCAGCGCGCCCCACCGCACGCCGATGAGGAGGGCGCGGGCGGAGGAGAGCGGATCGTCGGGGTCGGCTTCCAGGCCTCTCCTTCTACTTGAAGCCGCCGACCACCGTGGAGATGGCCGGTCCCATCGTGACGACCAGGATGGCGGGGAAGATGAAAAGCACCAGCGGCATCATCATCTTCACGGGGAGCTTGGCCGCCTTCTCCCGAGCCCAGGCCCGGCGCTTGTTGCGCATCTCCACGGCCTGGGTCTTCAGCACACGGCCGATCGGCATGCCGAGGGCGTCGGCCTGGACGAGGGCGAGGACGAAGTTCGACAGCTCGGGGACCTCGGTGCGCCGCTTGAGGTTCTGCAGGGCCTCACGGCGGGACAGGCCGAGCTCCATCTCCTTGAGCGTCCGGGAGAACTCCTGGCCGAGCGCCGTCGGGAAGTTGGCGCAGACGACGCCGATGGCGCCCTCGAAACCGGTGCCCGCCTCGACGGCGATGGCGAGGAGGTCCAGGGCGTCGGGCATGTCGTCGCGAAGCTCCTCCTTGCGGTCGTTGACCTTGCGGGTGAGCCAGGCC
>JBKJUI010000407.1:0-8616 GCA_046590775.1 Acidimicrobiales bacterium | reverse complement strand
CCAGCACGGCGGCGACGGTGTCATCGACGGCGGCGGCCGCGGCGGCGAGGTCGCCCCAGGCGACGTGGCGGAAGCCCGGGGGCAGGGGCTGGAAGGGCTCGTGCTTGGTGGGCTGGCCCGTGGCCGCCAGCGCCGCCAGCGTGCGCCCGTGGAAGCTGCCGTAGGTGGAGACGACCTGCCACCTCCCGTGCTCGCCGCCGCCCCACCGGCGGGCCAGCTTGATGGCGCACTCGTTGGCCTCGGCCCCTGAGTTGGCGAAGAACACCTGGCCGCCGCCGCCGAGGAGGCGGTCGAGCGTGGTGGCCACCCCGGCCGCCGGTCGCGAGGCGAACAGGTTCGAGACGTGGAGGAGCGTCCCCGCCTGCTGGGCGACGGCCTTGGTCACCTCAGGGTGGGCGTGGCCGAGGCTGGTGACGGCCAGCCCGCACAGGAAGTCGAGGTACCGACGTCCCTGGTCGTCCCACAGCTCCGTGCCGCACCCCCGCACGAACAGCACCTGGGGCGCGGCGTAGGTGGGCATGAACGGGCAGCGCTCGAGCCCCTCGTCCACCGGGAAGGCGTGGGCGGCAGCCAGTGCGCTCACGACGTCACCATGGTGCCGACGCCGGCCTCGGTGAACAGCTCGAGGAGCAGCACGTGGGGCACCCGCCCGTCGAGCACGTGGGCGGCGGGGACGCCGTTGCGCACCGCGTGCAGGCACGAGCGGGCCTTTGGCCCCATCCCGCCGCCGAGGGCGCCGGCGCTCAGCAGGCGGTCGAGGTCGTCGGCCGACAGCGTGCTCTCCCTGGTGGTGGGGTCGTCGGCCACCGAGCGGATCCCCTCGACGTTCGTCAGGTGGATCAGCTTCTCGGCGCCGAGGGCGGCGGCGATGGCCGCGGCGGCCGTGTCGGCGTTGACGTTGTAAGCGTTGCCGTCGTCGTCGGTGCCGATCGTGGCGATCACCGGGACCAGCTGCTCGGCCAGCAGCTTCTCGAGGAGCGTGGTGTCGACGCTGCGCACGTCGCCCACGTAGCCGAGGGCGGGGTCACGCGGCGTGACCCGCAGAAAGGCGCCATCCTCACCGCTGATGCCGACCGCCACCGGCGCCTTGGTGTTGATGGCGCCGACGATGTCCTTGTTGACCTTGCCGACCAGCACCATGCGGGCGACATCGAGCGTCTCCCGGTCGGTCACCCGCAGGCCCTCGTGGAACTCGGCGACCATGCCGAGCCGCAGCAGCAGCGCGGTGATCTGGGGGCCGCGGCCGTGGACGACGAGCGGCTTCAGGCCCACCGAGTGCATCAGCACGATGTCGCTGGCGAACACGTCGAGCGGGTCCCCCTCGGCATCGTGGAGGGCGTTGCCGCCGTACTTGACGACCATCACCTTGCCGGCGAACCGCCGCAGGTAGGGCAGCGCCTCGACCAGGACCTCAGCCGCCACCTCCGGGGTGGACGCTGCGCTCACGACGTGCCCATGTTCTCGTCGACGTAGGCGTGGGTGAGGTCGTTGGTGAGCAGCCACCACGTGCCGTCGCCCACGCCGAGGTCGCACGTGACCTCGAGCGCCCGCTCGGCCATGTGGGCGGCCACGGCGGCGCGGTCGTGGTCGACCCCGACGGTCCCTCGGGACACGACCGTGCCGCCATAGGCGATGCTCAGGGCGTCCAGGTCGAGCGCCACGCCGGCCGTCCCGAGGTCGGAGAGCACCCGCCCCCAGTAGGGGTCCTGCCCGTACCACGAGCACTTCACCAGCTGGCTCTCGGCCACCTTGCGGGCGGCGGCGGCCGCCTCCTCCTCGCTGGCGGCGCCGGAGACCGTGACCTGGACGGACTTGGTGGCACCCTCGGCGTCCTCGCACATCTGCGAGGCCAGGCTGAAGGTGACCTCGCGCAGCAGCTCGGTGAGCTGCTCCTCGTCGACCGGGCCGGCCTCGCCGCCGGCCAGCACGATGACGGTGTCGTTGGTGCTCGTGCAGCCGTCGACCGTGAGGCGGTTGAAGCTGTCGTCGACCGCCGCCCGCAGGGCGCGCTGCAGGATCTCGGCCTCCACCGCGGCGTCGGTCGTGAGCACGGCCAGCATCGTCGCCATGTTGGGGCTGAGCATCGCCGCGCCCTTGGCCATCCCTCCCACGGTGACGCCGCCGGCCGACGCCATGGCCTCCTTCGGCCGGGTGTCGGTGGTCATGATCGCCCGGGCGGCCGAGGCCCCGTCGGCGGCCAGGGCGGCCACGGCGGCGGGCACGCCGCGTCGGAGCGGCTCGGGGTCGAGCGGTATGCCGATGAGACCGGTGCTGCACACCAGCACCTCCTCGGGGGCGCAGCCGATGCCGGCGGCCACCAGGCCGCACGTCTCCTCGGCCACCGCCCTCCCGGGCTGGCCGGTGGCGGCGTTGGCGTTCCCGCTGTTGAGGACCACCGCCGCCGCTCGACCCCCCGTGGCGGCCAGGTGGTCACGGCTCACCTGCACCGGTGCGGCGCACACCAGGTTTCGGGTGAAGACGGCCGCCGCCGTGACCGGCCTGCCGTCGGTGGTGGCGACGAGCGACAGGTCGAGGTCGCCGGAGGCCTTGATGCCGGCGGCGACGCCGGCCGCCACGAAGCCGCGGGGGGCGGTGACACCCTCGTTCTCGCTCAGTGTTTCCCGCCGTGTCTCGGGACTCGCTGACCGCCTGTCTTCCCTCGTCGCTTCCTCCGGCTCGCCTGACGGCTCGCCTCCTCCACTCCTCAGTCCAGACAGGCGACGCTCGCCCCTCACCGGCTCGTTCGCTTCGCTCACGGCGTGACACCGGCGAGGGGGAGGCCGAGGGTCTCGTCCAGCCCGAGGGCGAGGTTGGCGCACTGCAGCGCCTGGCCACTGGCCCCCTTCCCCAGGTTGTCGAGGGCGGCCAGCACCACCAGCCATCCCGTGCGGTCGTCGACCCGGGCCGTGAGCTGGCAGACGTTGGAGCCCAGGGTGGCCTTGGTGGACGGCGACCGCTCGGACACCACCACGAAGGGCTCGCCGGCGTAGGCGGAGGCCAGCAGCCCGAGGGCCTCGTCGCTGGTGAGATCGCCCACCGGGCGGGCGTACACGGTGGCCAGGATCCCCCGGCTGGTGGGGGCCAGGTGGGGCGTGAACAGGACCTGGGCTCCGGTGGCCTGCTCGATCTCGGGCGTGTGCCGGTGGGTGAGGAGGCCGTAGGCGGTGAGGTCCTCGTCGACCGCGCAGAAGTGGAGGTTCGCCTTCGGGGCCCGGCCGGCGCCGCTCGCCCCGCTGTAGGCGTCGACCAGGACCCCGCTGGGCTCGACGGCGGCGGCCCGCACGAACGGAGCGAGGGCGAGGCTGCTGGCCGTCACGTAGCACCCCGGGGCGGCGACGAGCCGGGCGCCGAGCAGCGGCTCGCGGAACAGCTCCGGGAGCCCGTAGGCCGCCTCGGCGAGCAGCTCGGGGTGGGGGTGCTCCGCCCCGTACCAGCGGGGGTAGAGCGATGCGTCCCGCAGCCGGAAGTCGGCGCCCAGGTCGACGACGTGGCTGACCCGCTCGAGCAGCTCGCCGACCAGGTGGCTGCTGGCGCCGTGGGGCAGAGCGCAGAAGACCAGGTCGAGGCCGTCGACCGAGGCGGCGTCGATCGTGCCGAAGCGCAGGTCGCCGTAGGCGGCTCCGAGCCCCGGGGCGACGTCGGCCACGGGGTTCCCGGCGTTGGAGTCAGCGCCGACGTGCGCCACCTCGAGGGCAGGGTGGCCGGCGAGCAGCCGCAACAGCTCGACGCCGGTGTAGCCCGACGCCCCCAGGATCCCGACTCGGTAGGCCACGGAGGACATCCTAGCTCAGGCGATTCATCACCTTGCATGGCAATTCATCCTGAGGTCAGTGGACTCGGTCCACCGGCCATCCACCGCGAATCCACAGGCCGCGGCCCTTCCGCTCCACAGGCCAGTCGGCGCATGATCGCTCCATGGCCTTCGAGGTGGTGCTGGGCGACGAGACGGTCGAGTGGGTCGACGGCGCTGACTCGTTCCAGCAGGAGGGGCCGATGACCACCTTCTTCGCCAGCGACGGCCGTCGCGGCACCCTCGACTGCTGGAGCGTGAAGGTGGCGTCATTCCGAACCGACCGCATCGACAAGATCGTCCGGCGCGAAGCCCCACCGGCGGCGCTCGCCTCCTGACGGAGTTCGCGGCCCGGCCCGGCAGGCGCTAGACCTGCTCCGTGAAGATCGCTGTCGCCTCTGACCACGCCGGCTTCGCCCTCAAGCAGGAGGTGGCCGAGCACCTGCGGGGGCTCGACCACGAGATCCTCGATCTCGGCACCTCCTCGGAGGAGTCGGTCGACTACCCGCCCTTCTGCGCCGCCGCCGCCCGGGCCGCCGTCAGCGGCGAGGTGGAGCTGGCCTTCGTCTTCGGCGGCAGCGGCAACGGCGAGCAGATGGCGGCCAACAAGGTCAACGGCTGCCGGGCCGCGCTCTGCCACGACGAGTTCACCGCCCGGATGGCCCGGCTGCACAACAACGCCAACGTCTGCTCGATGGGCTCGAGGGTGACCGGCGCCGGCGTGGCCCTGGTCATCGCCGAGGTGTTCGTCGCCACCCCCTACGAGGGCGGCCGCCACCAGAACCGCATCGACCTGCTGGCGGCGATCGAGGCCGAGGAGTCCACCTAGCGAGAAGCGGGAGACGCCGTTGCCTCGAGAGCCTCGCCGACCGCTTCGAGGGCGGCCGCCGGGTCGGCACCGAGCTGGCGGACCGTGGTGGCGTAGGCGATGGCGGCCTCGGCCAGGAGGCGTGGCCGCTCGGCTCGAGGCGGCGGCGCCGGCACGGCGGCGACATGGGTGCCGTGCCGTCCGCGTGTGACCAGGATCTTCGCCGCCTCCAGCTCCTTGTACGCCCGGGCCACCGTGCCTGGTGCGACCCCGAGGTCGGCGGCCAGCTGGCGGACGGTCGGCAGCCGCGAGCCCACGGCAAGCTGGCCCGTGGCCACCAGTCCGAAGAGGGCGGCCCGAAGCTGTTCGTAGGGCGGGACGGGCGAGGACGTGTCGATCGTGACGATCACGGGTGGACCCGGGGATGGAGCCGCCAGCCGTCGCCATCCCGTCCGGCCCATGCGTGCAGCGCCAGCAGGATCTCGGCCAGACCGACCCAGGGAAGGGTCCACCGGAGCAGCTCGACGCTCGTCGCCCGGGCCACCTCGAAGGTGACGGCCGATGCCGCCACCGCGCCCACGGCCACGGCGGTGCCGACGACGAGGTGGAGCCCGTGGGTGCGGAGGGCGTCGTCAACGGCGAGGATCTCGGCGTCGGGCGCAGGCTGGCGGCGCCGGACGACCCACCGGGTCCCGACGAGCGCCACCGACGCCGCCAGCACGCTCAGGCCCAGCCAACCGACCAGCGTGGCCGTGTCCGGTGAGGCATTCGGACGCCTCGGCGCCAGGGCGTAGACCAGCGCGGCGAGCACGCTGAAGGCGAGCGTGACGCCCGGCAGGGCCAGGGTGCGCAGGGGGAGGTAGGCCCGGGCCCGCCTGGGCACCAGGGTCGCCCCTCGGCGGGCATCGCCCGCGGTGGCGAGAGGCACGAGGGCGGCCGCGAGGGCACCTCCGAGGTATCCGGCAGCGCCCCACAGCAACGCCGATCCGGTGTCGAACGAGTCGTGCGTCACGGCCTGTACCACCAGGGGCAGCGACAGGCCCACGGCAGCCCCCAGCAGCCTCATCCCCCGGGAGCGGGCGACCGCCCTCGGCAGCGACGGTGACGTGACGTGGACCGGCAGGGAGTGGCGGGCGGTGAAGGCGCCGAGCTCCCGATCCGTGACCGGCCACAAGGCCAGCACGACCAGGAGCACCGGGGCTGCGGCGGCAAAGGTGTTGAAGATTCTTCCGACGTCCATGGATCTGATCTTGCCAGCCAGCCGGCATTGTGTCAACGTATCAATACGATGGAACATCCGAAGAAGCGGCGAGGGAGCAGAAGATGGAGCTGACGGTGGAGCAGACGACGGAGAAGGCGATGACAGCGACCAGCAGCAGCAGCGCACCCAGTCCCCGACGGCAGCATGTGCGGGTCCTCGGCGGGCTGCCCCGTCCGGTGCTCGCCGGCATTCTGGCCGTGGCCATCGCCGCCGTCGGGGTCGGAGGCCTGTGCCGGGCGGGTGTCCTCGCCCCGCAGTTCAAGAACGCTGGGGGTGGTGTCGGTCAAGGCTCGTTCCCCCGAGGGGCGGTGCACGTCGGGTGGACGGTGCTCCGGAACGTCAGCTGGCGAAGCTGGACGATCACTTCGCTCGACGTGCCCGACAAGCCCGGGCGCGACATCGTCGCCTTCGTCAAGCCGGCGGCGGCCTCGACCCCTCTGCCGGATCAGCTGATGACCTCGGCTGCGGACCCGACGCTCACCCGGCTCCCCCTCGTGGTGGCGCCGGGTCGCGAGGTGGTCGTGCTCGAGCTCCAGCGCCCTGGCGCCTGCGCCCGACCGGACCTCCCGGCCGGAGCTCCCACCGAGACGCGAGCCTCCGTCGGCATCGCCTCGCCACTGGGGCACCGGCGGATACCCGCCACGCTGTTCGTCGGCGCCCCCGCTCCGGGCTCGACCGCAGCGTGCGAGAGCGCACCGTAGGGCCAGACCTCGGACCATCAATGGAACGTGCCGAAGCTCCCGGCCTTTACCGCAGCACAGCCCCGTGGGCGCCGGTGACCGCGTCGATGGCCGCTTGGCGCACGGTGGCGACCTCGCCGTCGGTCAGCGTCCGGTCGGGGGCCGTGAAGCGGAGGTGGAAGGCCAGGCCTCTCGTGCCAGCGGCCATCCCGGGGCCGCGATAGGCGTCGAAGATGGACACCCGCTCGAGCAGGTCCCCCGCCGCCGCCCGCAGCGTGGCCTCGACCGCACCGGCGGGTACCTCCTCGGGCACGGCGAAGGCCAGGTCGATGTCGCTGCTCGGGAAGCGGCTGACCGGCAGGGCGGCGTCGCGGCGGCGGGGCTCGGCCAGGAGGAGGCCGAGGTCGACCTCGACCAGCCCCACCCGGCCGGGGATGCCGAGGCCGGCCAGGACGTCAGGGTCGACCTCGCCCACGGCGCCGACCGGCTGCCCCCCCGCACCGAGGATCGCCGCGGTGCGCGTGGGGTGCAGCCCGGGCCGGTCGTCGGCCGCCACGAGGCAGGCGCCGTCGAGCCGCAGGTCGACGGCCAGCGCCGACCAGAGCGACACGGCCGTCGCGGCGTCGGCGCCGGCGCCGGCGAGCACGACCGTGATGATCTCGGGCTCGTCGGGCAACCAGCGCTCGGCCTCGACGCGCGACATCGGTCGGCTGCCGTCGGAGGGGTGGAACACCGTCCCGACCTCGAACAGGTGGACCCGGTCCTGCCGGCGGTCGAGGTTGAAGCCGACGGCCCGGAGCAGTCCCGGCCGCAACGACCGCCGGAGGATCGACTCCTCCCGGGCCAGCGGGTCGACGGCGCGCAGGGCACCCTGCTCGAGCTGGCCCAGCCCGGCCCGCTCGTGGTCGCCCGGCCCGAGCAGCAGCCCCGTGGCCGCCTCGGTGCAGCCGAGGCCGACCAGCGCCTCCCGCACCTGGCGGCGGCCCCGCTGGTGGGAGGACAGGCCGCCAACCAGGGGCGAGCGGGGGACGGTGCGCTCGATGCTCGAATAGGACAGGTGGCGGGCCACCTCCTCGACCACGTCGGCCTCCTCCTCGACGTCCAGCCGGAAGGTGGGGGCGACCACGCGCTGCACTCCCGGCTCCACCTCCTCGAGGGTGAAGCCGATCGGCGCCAGCAGCCTGGCGATGCCCTCGTCGTCCAGGCCGGTGCCGAGGAGGGCGTTGACGCGGGCCGTCCGCACGGTGATCGGGCGCCGGAGCGGCATGTGCTCAGCGGATTCGACGACGGCGACGGCCGAGACCTTCGTGCCGGCGAGCTGGGAGAATCGGGCGACGGCCCGCTCGATCCCACACGGGTCGACGCCGCGCTCGAAGCGGGCCGACGCTTCGCTGCGCAGCCCGAGCCGCTTCGACGTCTTCGCCACCGTGAGCCGGTCGAAATGCGCGGCCTCGAGGAGCACCCGGGTGGTGCCCTCGTGGATCTCGGAGGAGGCGCCGCCCATGATCCCGGCGATCCCGACCGGCGTCCCCTCGGCGTCGGTGATCAGGACGTCAGCGCTCGGGCCGCCGCCGAGCTTCCGGTCGACGTCGTCGAGCGTGGTCAGGGCTTCGCCCGGCCGGGCGGTGCGCACGCCGAGGCCGCCACCGGGGAGCCGGTCGAGGTCGTAGGGGTGGGTGGGCTGGCCCAGCTCGAGCATCACGTAGTTGGAGATGTCGACCAGGTTCGAGATGGGCCGCATCCCAGCCAGGGTGAGGCGGCGTGCCAGCCAGGGCGGGCTTGGCCGGACCGTGGCGCCTTCGAGGACGGCCACGCCGAAGCGGGGCGCAAGCTCGGGGCAGGCGACATCGGGCACCGAGTCCGGGGGAGGCAGGTCGCCGGGGAGCGGCGGCGGCTCCGGCACCGAGAAGGGCAGCCCGAGGCGAGCCGCCGCGTCCCGGGCGATGCCGGCGATGCAGCTGGCATCGGGCCGGTTGGTCTCGATGGCCAGGTCGTAGACGACGTCGGGCTCGATCCCCATCGCTCGGGCGAACGGCTCCCCGGGAGCACCAAGGTCGTCGTCCAGGACCATGATCCC
>JBKJUI010000303.1:0-6790 GCA_046590775.1 Acidimicrobiales bacterium | reverse complement strand
CCGGGCATCTGGGACTACCTGCTCAGCTTCTTCGGCGGGGGCGCGCAGACCACCGGCGGCGGGGGAACGACACCCAGCACGCCTACGACGTCGGGAGGCGAGGCGCCTCCGGAGGAGAGCGGCGGAACGGCCTCGACCACACCCACCACCACCACCGGCGGCGACACCGCCACCACACCCGCCTCCACCGGCGGCGACACCGCCACCACACCCACCACCACCGGCGGCACGACCTCGGCCACGCCGACGACCACGGGCGGCACGACCTCGGCCACACCGACGACCACCACTGGCGGCTCGGCGGCTCCGACCACCAGCACCACCCCGTCGACATCGACGTTGACGGCCAGCGGCTCGTACGCGGCGTACGCCACGGCGGCGGCCACGATCCGCTCGAACTGGACGACCTACCCCGACGCCGACGCTCGGGGCAGGGCCCTCGGGAACGCCGCAATCGCCGCTCTCACCGCAGCCAACGTGCACCCTCCGACGATCACCATGGCCGATCTGCCCGCCGGCAACGGCGGCAACTTCGCCTTCACCGGTTGGACGCTGACATTGGCCCGTCTTCCGTTCGCTCCGGCCACGTTCAGCGACGCTGTCTTCAACAACGCCTACGAGGTCGTGTACCACGAGGCCCGGCACTGCGAGCAGTGGTTCCGGATGGCGCGGTTGCGGGCCGGGGCCGGCCGGACGGCATCACAGATCGTCACCGACATGTCAGGTATCGATGCCACCGCCGCCGCCCGGGCCTTCGCCAACCCGATCACCGCGGGCTCGGCCGAGGCGGCCGAAGCCACCGTGTGGTGGGACAGCGTCTACGGCACCGGGGGTGCCCACCGCGGCGCGGTCCTGACCGAGGTGATGGCTGCGCTGAACGCCTTCAACGGAGCCCAGTCCGCCGACACCGCCGCCTCGACGACCGCCACCCAGGCGACGCTGGCCGCCGCCCGAACCCGATTCACCACCGCGTACGCCGCCTATCGGGCGCTGCCCGAGGAGGCCGACGCCTTTGGCACCGAGACCGCCCTCCGCAGCGCGCTGGCCACTGCGATCGCCTCGACCTCGACCGCGAGCACGGGGACCACGCCGCCGACCACCGGTTCGGGCTCTACGCCAGCGCCGACGACCACGACGCCGCCGACGAGCACGGGCACCGGTGGCTGAGCGAATGTCGATGGCCGAGGCGCTGCACCAGTGGGGGGTGTTGCTGACCCAAGCCGACGTGACGGTCGAGGCCGTCGCCGCCGAGATCGGCGAGCCCCACGGCGGCGGCGACGGTCAGCTGCCTGTGCGACCCCATGACACGGCCTGGGCCCAGGCCGAGATCATCAGCCGGGCGGGTGAGGCGGCGCCGGCCCTGGTGCGCCTGGTACCGGCCGACCCCAGGGCGCTGCGGGTGGCCGATCTCGACGCCGAGCTAGGACCGCCAACCGGGTTCCCGGTCAAGGTCCACTTCACAGACCCCGAGAGCCGCCTCTATGCCATCGACCCCGGATCACGGGACTTCACGGCCTCGCTGATCGCCGAGCTCCAGCCCGAGGGTGGCGAGCACGTCACCACTGTGCTGCTGCGCCGGGACATCCGCCTGTAGGGCCGCCCGAAGACCTCCCTCTCGAGATCAGCGGCAGTTGCCGGGCCGGCGCCGCCACGCGACGGGGGCCCAGGCCCAGGGCCCTGCGTTGGAAGGGTGCGGGCCTCCGGATCGTCGTCATCCTCGAGGCCGTCAGCTTCCTCGTCCGCTGGTTGCTCCTGTCGGGACGCGTCCCTTGACGGCCTCGTCCCTGGTCCGCCTCCATACCTTGACGTGCCAAAAAGGTGCACCCTCGATCGGGGGCGGACTGACGAAGTGCGAGGTTCCCGACGCCCTTCTGTTGGGGGTTGACGCCTTGCGCATGCCCCCCGGCCACAGCGTGCGCCGACGTAGGTCTGCAAATCGGTGCCGGGCTACCGGGTGCCCGGAACCAGCCCCGGTCCGCAGGGTCCCCGTCGATAGGATGAAAGTCGTACGGGTAGTACCATAGGTGTATGACAGAGCGGAAGCAGCGACTGACGGTGACGGTCGACCCTGAGCTGGTCGAAGCGGCAAGCCGCGCCGTCGCCAACGGACAGGCGGACTCGGTCAGCGGCTGGGTGAGTGCGGCCCTGTCGGAGAAGGTAGACAGGGATCGAAAGCTGGGGCACCTTCGGGCGGCGATCGCCGAGTACGAGGCCCAGTTCGGTGAGATCACGGCTGAGGAGATGGTCGCCCAGGCTCGTGCTGATCGGGAGGATGCCGTGGTCGTGCGCGGAACCGGTTCGGCCAGGGGCGCCGCCCGCAGGGCGAAGGCGACGTCTGGGTGACTCTCGTCCTCGACAGCGGTGCGCTCATCGCCCTCGAGCGGGACGGGCGGCCGATGTGGACGCGCCTGAAGGCGGCGCAGATGACCGGCGACGTGCCGCTCACCCACGCTGGTGTCCTCGGTCAGGTGTGGCGCAGCAATCCACGCCAGGCGCGGCTGGCGCAGGCCTTGCAGGGGATCGACGTGCGGCCCATCGATGAACGCCTCGGCCGTGCTGCCGGTGCACTGCTCGGCAAAGCAGGCCTCCCCGACGTCATCGATGCTGCGGTCGTGCTGCTGTCGACAGACGGCGACGACATCGTCACCTCAGATCCTGGCGACTTGTCTCGTCTCGCCGCCGCATCAGGTCGCCACGTCGAACTGATCCACCCGTGACCGGGCTGATCGGGCCTCTGGCGTCCTCCGCGGCTCGGATGAGTGGCGGGGAGCATCGGCGATCAGGGGCGAGGCTCAGACTTGGCCGTAGAACCGCTCCACCTGGAGGCGCACGACCTGGCGGCGGTCGGTGACCATGGCGGCGAAGAACTCGTCGGGGTCCGGGTGGGGCTCGTGCTGCACGGCGTCGTGGAGGGCCAGCAGCTCCTGCCCGACCCCATCGCCCGGCTCGGTGGTGAGGGGTGACAGCTCGGCCGTGCCCTCGGCGACGGCCCAACGCCAGAAGTCGGCCGTGGTCACGTGCAGGCTGGCCCGGGGATCCCGGGCCAGGTTCTTGGTCTTGGCCCGGTCGGCGGTCACCGAGATGCGCAGGACCCCACCGTCGAGGTGGTAGGCGACGTTCGACATCTGCGGCCGACCGTTGCGCATCAGTGTGACCAGCACGCCCCTGTCCTGCTTGGCAACAAGGGACTGGAGGGCGGCGACGTCGGCCATCCCGCAACCGTAGGCCGCAGCTGCGGTGGGAGACACAGCTCAGGCGAAGAGGGCCACGAAAACCGGGCAGAGCACGAGGGCGGGCAGGAAGGAACCGACCCGCACGGCTTTGAGGTCGAGCAGGCGCAGGGCGATGCCCAGGATGATGATGCCGCCGGTGGCCGTCAGCTCGTCGGTCATGCGCTCGTCGAGCACCCCGGCGAGCAGGCTGGCGGCCGCCGTGATGCCGCCCTGCACCACCAGCACGCTCAGCGCCGAGAGGCCCACCCCGATACCGAGGGTCGAGGCCAGGACCAGCGCCACCGTGCCGTCGAGCGCCGACTTCACCAACAGCTGCTCGCTGCCACGGCCAAGTCCGTCACTGAGCGAGCCGAGGAGGGTGAGCGGCCCGATGCAGAACAGGAGCGAGGCGGTGACGAAGCCCTCGACGAAGCGGCGGCCCTGGGCGGCGCCGACGTCAGTCGCCTCTGGACTCCGCTCGTCGGGGCCGCTCGGGCCCTGGGCTTCCGGCTTGGCGGGGCCACGCGGGCCGAGACGCCGGTGCAGCCACGAGCCGAGGGCCTCGATCCCCTGCTCGATCCTCAGCAGCTCGCCCAGCGCCCCGCCGAGAACGATGGCGGCCAGCGGGAAGACCAGGTTGCGGGTGGCGGCGGCGTTGGCGATCCCGAGGGCGATGGTGGCCAGGCCGACGCCCTGGAGGACGGTCGTGCGCAGCCGCTCCGGCAGTCGGGGACCCGCCAGCAGCCCGATGCCCGTGCCCGCCAGCACGGTGGCCACGTTCACTGCCGTCCCGAGCCCGCGCACGCCCGGCCGACCCTACGCCGCGGTCCGGCGGGGCCTAACCTCCACCCGTGCCCACGCTCAGCTTCGAGGGGGAGACCCAGGACGAGCTCGTGCGGAAGGTGCGCCGCTGGCTGGTGTCGGTCGACGGCCGCGAAGGGCACCTCGACCTCCCCGAGGCCGTCGAGCGGGCGTCTGAGCTGACCAAGGACGCCCTCACCGTCATCGCCCAGAGCGCCCCGGCGCCCATCGCCCGGAGCGAGGTCGTGAAGGCCATGACGCGCATGGGCTACGAGGCGACCGAGTCCACCAAGAAGGCGGTGATCGCCGGCATCGACGCGCTGTCCGACGCCACTGAGGGCGACGTCGTGAAGCGGATCGAGAAGGCGCGCAACTCGGTCGTCTATGAGATGAACGCCGCCGTGGCCCGCCAGGTGCTGCGCCTGCTGACGCCGTGACGGCCACCCACGTCCACGGGCCGGGGTGCGCGGCCGAGCCGCAGCCGGTCCCCGCCACCTTCAGCTTCAGCCGGGTGGCCACGCGCCGCGGGGCGGCCGGCCTGCTCGCCTTCCTGGCCGGCATCACGGCCTGGGTGCTGGTCCGCAACCCGCTCGAGACCACGGTGTTCCCGCCCTGCCCGCTGCACCTGTCCACCGGGCTGTGGTGCCCGGGCTGCGGGGCGACCCGGGCCTCGTTCCTGCTGCTGCACGGCGACGTCGCCGGCGCCCTGCACTTCAACGCCCTGTGGGTGGTGCTCGCGCCCCTGGCGCTGTACCAGGCGGTCGCCTTCGCCGGCGAGGCCTTCGGCGTGCGCTGGCTGCGGCGCATCCCTCTCGGCCAGCCGGTCATCATCGCCGTGCTCGTGGCCCTCATCGGCTTCGGGATCGTGCGCAACCTGCCGTTCGAGTTCTTCGAGGTCCTCAACCCCCTGAGCACCTCCTAACCTCGGCCGCCCTGATGGCAGAGATTGAGATCGGCCTGGGCAAGGACGGCCGGCGGGCCTACGGGTGGGACGAGCTGGCCATCGTGCCGAGCCGGCGCACCCGCGACCCGCAGGACGTCGACGTCAGCTGGGAGATCGACGCCTACACCTTCCCGCTGCCGGTCATGGCCGCTCCGCTGGACAGCGTCAGCAGCCCAACCACATGCGTCGCCCTCGGCCGGCTCGGCGCCGTCGGCGTGCTGAACCTCGAGGGGCTGTGGACCCGCTACGACGACCCCGAGCCGATCCTCGAGGGGCTGGCTCGCGCCGCCGACGGCTGGGATGCGGCGCAGGCGCTGCGGGCCGCGTACGCCGAGCCGGTGAAGCCCGAGCTGATCGGCGAGCGCATCGCCGAGCTGCGGGCGGCCGGGGTCGTGTCCTGCGCCGCGCTCACCCCCCAGCGCACGGCCGAGTACGCCAAGGAGATCCTGAAGGCCGAGCTCGACCTGTTCGTGATCCACGGCACCGTCGTCTCGGCCGAGCACGTCAGCCGCAGCGTCGAGCCGCTCAACCTGAAGCGCTTCGTCCGCGAGCTCGAGGTTCCGGTGATCGTCGGTGGCTGCGCCTCGTACCAGGCGGCCCTCCACCTGATGCGGACCGGAGCCGCAGGCGTGCTGGTCGGGGTCGGGGCCGGTGGCGCCGACCGGGTCGGCGACGTGCTGGGCGTCGGCGTCCCGCCGGCCACCGCGGTGGCTGACGCCAGGGCCGCCCGGATGCGCCATCTCGACGAGACCGGCGTGTACGTGCACGTGATCGCCGACGGGGGCATGACCACCGGGGGCGACATCGCCAAGGCCATCGTCTGCGGCGCCGACGCCGTGGCGCTCGGCGCCCCGCTGGCCGGCGTCGCCGAGGCGCCCGGCCGGGGCTGGACGTGGTCGATGACGGCGGCCCACCCAACGCTGCCGAAGGGCAGCCGGGTGCCGGCACCGGCTCTGGGCACGCTGGAGCAGGTGCTGTCGGGTCCGGCCACCGACGCCGGCGGCCGCACCAACCTGGTGGGCGCCCTCCGCGCCGCCATGGGCCTGTGCGGCTACGAGTCCTTGAAGGACTTCCAGAAAGCCGAGCTCGTCACCACCCGCTGACCACCTCGAGTCTGCCCACTTCTGGTCCCTGCGGGAGCCAGAAGTGGGCAGACCCGGATGGGGTCAGGTCGGGGAGGTCGGGCGGGGGAGGCCGTCGGGGCCGAGCGTGAGGGCGAGGAGGCGGGTGGTGCGGGCGCCCCCGCTCCCGTAGCCGATCCGGGTGGGGTCCCAGGCGTGGAGAGCCAGGCCGGGGCGGCCGGCGTGGTCGGTGAACGGCTCCTGCCCACCGGGTCCAGCGGCCATCGGGCTGCTGGCCAGCCACGGCACCTCGACGCTCAGCTTGACGGCCGGTCCGGCGGGCCCCGCCGGACAGGCGGCCAGGCCGATGGCGTAGCGGTCGCCCTCCCAGCGGTTTCCGGAGTAGAAGAGCCAGGTGGTGCCGCCCAGCGTCATGAGCGTGGGCGACTCGACGATGCCCGCCTCCCAGGTCGCCCCCGAGCGGAGCAGCTCGACGGCGGGGCTTCCGCGGGCGAACGAACGACCGTCCGCGGCGAGGCGCCGGGCCACCAGGAGGGACACCAGCCCACGGTCGAGGTCGGTCTTCCACAGCAGCCACAGGTCGCCGGTCGCGTCACGGTGCACCGAGGGGTCGATGGCCCACGTTCCGTTCGGCAGGGCGAGCAGGGGGCGGCGACGAAGGGGCCGAGCGGCGAGGAGGCCGCAGCCACCAGAAGGCACTGCTGGGATCCGCCCTTGGCTCGGGCGGATCCCAGCAGTGCCTTCTGGTGGCC
>JBKJUI010000499.1:0-3790 GCA_046590775.1 Acidimicrobiales bacterium | reverse complement strand
GCGCTGCATCCGGTCACCGGGCGGCATCGGTGGACGAACGTCACCCTGGCAGCCAGGGTGACCGCCATCGCCAAACGACACCAGTTCCTCGTCACCGACGCCGTGATTGCGGAGATCCTCGGGGTTGGCCAACAGGAGCAGCCTCATCGCCCGCGGCACTCCTTCCCGGAGCGTCTCACTGTTTTACCTCACGCGGGAGGGGTTAGCGTGGGCCCGCCTCCAAGCGCATCGGACGAACACATGGGCGACTCCCCCGCCAGCGATCCCGACGGTCTCACCACCGAGATCTCCCAGTTGCTCAGCGGCGAGCACCACGACCCTCACCAGCTGCTCGGGCCACACGAGGTCGACGGCGACACGGTGGTACGGGCGCTGCGCCCGTCGGCCATGGCCATGCTGGTCCTCCTCGCCGACGGCGGGAAGATCGACATGACACCGGTGCACGAGGGTGGCCTGTTCTCGGCTGTGGTGCCGGAGGCGGCGGGGTACCGGCTGGAGGCCTATTACCCCACCGGCGGCACCGTCACCTTCGACGACCCCTATCGATTCGAGCCCACGCTGGGCGAGGTCGACGTGCATCTGCTGAGCGAGGGGAAGCACCGCCGGCTCTGGGACGTGCTCGGTGCGCACCCCCGCGAGATCGACGGCGTGGCCGGCACCTCCTTCGCCGTCTGGGCTCCCAACGCCCGCTCGGTTCGGGTCGTGGGCGAGTTCAACCTGTGGGACGGACGCCTGCACCCCATGCGCTCGCTCGGGTCGTCCGGCATCTGGGAGCTCTTCCTGCCGGGCACGGGCCCGGGGGCGCGCTACAAGTTCGAGATCCTCACCGGTGCCGGCCACCTGACCCTCAAGGCCGACCCCGTGGCCTTCGCCGCCCAAAAGCCGCCGGCCACCGACAGCATCGTGACCGAGTCGGCCCACGAGTGGGGCGACGGGGACTGGCTGGCCCGGCGCGACACCGACGACTGGCTCGACCAGCCCGTGTCGATCTACGAGGTCCACCTGGCGTCGTGGAAGCGCGTCCCGGACGAGGACCAGCGGCCGCTCACCTACCTCGAGCTGGCCGAGCAGCTACCCGCCTATGTCGCCGAGCTGGGCTTCACCCACGTCGAGCTCATGCCGGTTGCTGAGCACCCATTCGCCGGATCGTGGGGCTACCAGGTGACCTCCTACTTCGCCCCGACAGCCCGGTTCGGCTCCCCCGACGACTTCCGGGCCCTGGTGGACGCCCTCCACCGCCGGGGCATCGGCGTGATCCTGGACTGGGTGCCGGGGCACTTCCCGAAGGACGACTGGGCCCTGGCCCGTTTCGACGGCACTGCCCTCTACGAGCACGAGGACCCCCGCATCGGGGCACACGAGGAGTGGGGCACGCTCGTGTTCAACTACGGACGCCGGGAGGTCGCCAACTTCCTGGTCGCCAACGCCGACTACTGGCTGGAGGAGTTCCATGTCGACGGCCTGCGGGTGGACGGCGTGGCGTCGATGCTCTATCTGGACTACGCCCGCAAGGAGGGCGAGTGGATCCCCAACCCGTCGGGCGGACGGGAGAACTGGGAGGCGGTGGCCGTGCTCCGCGAGCTCAACGAGGTGGTCCACGCCGCCCATCCGGGAGTGATGATGATCGCCGAGGAGTCGACCTCGTGGCCGGCGGTGTCCCGGCCGACCGATGTCGGAGGTCTCGGCTTCGGGTTCAAGTGGAACATGGGCTGGATGCACGACACCTTGGAGTACTTCTCCCAGGACCCGGTCCACCGCAGCCACCACCACGACGAGCTGACGTTCGGCTTGCTGTACGCCTTCACCGAGAACTTCATCCTGCCCTTGTCCCACGACGAGGTCGCCCACGGGAAGCGCTCGCTGCTGGGAAAGATGCCGGGCGACCGGTGGCAGAAGGCGGCCAACCTGCGGGCGCTGCTCGGGTGGATGTGGGCCCATCCCGGCAAGCAGATGCTCTTCATGGGCGGCGAGATCGCCCAGTCCGAGGAGTGGGACTACGACGCCAGCGTGGACTGGCACCTCCTCCAGTACCCCGAGCACTCCGGCGTGCAGAAGCTGGTCGGCGAGCTCAACCGCTGCTACCGGGCCGAGCCCGCGCTGTGGGAGCGCGACTTCAGCGCCGATGGGTTCCGGTGGTTGGATGCCAGCGATTCCGACTCGAACGTGCTGTCCTTCCTGCGGTTCTCAGCCGACGGGAGCCGGGTGGTCGCCTGTATCGCCAACCTCTCGCCGGTGACCAGGTCCGCCTACGGCATCGGACTGCCCCGCGGCGGCTCCTGGCGGGAGCTCCTCAACACCGACGCCCAGCAGTTCGGGGGCGCGGGCACGTCCACGGGCGTCACGATCCCGGCGGGTGGCGTCGGCCTGCACGGGTTCGAGCAGTCAGCCGAGCTGACCCTCCCGCCGCTCGGCGTGGTGTGGCTGTGCCCCGAGGCGCAGTAGCGCACGGATCCAGCATGAAGCGCGCGCCACCAACGATTGATGAACGGGCCGGGATGCTGGAGCGGACCCGCAACAAGAAGATGGCGCGTTCTCCACACGCCTTCGTCCGGGGCAACACCGTGCAGTTCTACGAGCGGCTCGCGTCGCTGGCGACCGACCGCCTCCCGCACGGCCCGCCCATCTGGATCTGTGGGGACTGTCACGTGGGGAACCTCGGACCCGTCGCCGACGCAGCGGGTCTGGTCCGGGTCCAGGTCCGCGACCTCGATCTGACGGTGATCGGCAACCCTGCCCATGACCTGATCCGTCTCGCGCTCTCGCTGGCCTCGGCGGCGCGCGGCTCCAGCCTTCCCGGCGTCACCACCGTCCGGATGCTCGAAGCAATCATGGGCGGCTACGAGGCGGCCTTCGACCACGACTTCGACGAGGGGGTTGACAGCGTCCATCAGCCGAGGTCGGTTCAGCTCGTGATGAGGCGGGCCACGAAGCGGGCGTGGAAGCACCTGGCCAAGGAACGACTCACGGACACGAGGCCGACCATCCCGCTGGGAAAGCGGTTCTGGCCGGTGTCAGACGATGAGCGGCAGGCGATCGACGGACTCTTCCGCGACCCCCGGGTCGGGCAGCTGGCCACGATGGTCCGCTCGCGGGATGACGATGCCACCGTGGAGGTCGTCGACGCTGCCTATTGGATGAAGGGCTGCGGCTCGCTCGGTCGCCTCCGCTTCGCCGTCCTTTTGGGAGTGACCGACGAGCCCTCAGGGGATACGGACCTCTGTCTGATGGACATCAAGGAGGCAGTCGGTTCTCCCGCCCCCGCCCACCCCGAGGCGCCCGAGCCTGCGGACGACGCACAGCGCGTCGTCGAGGGAGCGCGACACCTCTCGCCGTTTCTCGGTGAACGCATGCGGGCGACACGGCTCGGGGACCGGCCGGTGTTCATACGGGAGCTGCTGCCGCAGGATCTCAAGGTCGAGATCGACCACCTCACCACCGAGGAGGCGATGAAGGCGGCGAGGTTCCTGGCGACCGTCGTGGGCTTCGCTCATGCCAGGCAGATGGACTCCGCTGCCCGCGCTGCTTGGCGGGACGAGCTCGGCCTCCACCGATCCAAGACCCTGGATGCACCGTCGTGGTTGTGGTCCAGCGTCGTCGAGCTCCTCGTCAGCCACGAGAGGAGCTACCTCGAGCACTGTCTTCGCTATGCGATGGCTACCTCCAAGGCCCGCGGGTGACAGATCCGGGGGCAGTCAGGCAGGGTCCGGCGTGTCTGCAAGGCTTGCTGCCGTCGTGGTCGTGACCCGGCGCTGGCCGGTGCCCGACGGCCGCCCGCGATGGGCGGTCCCGG
>JBKJUI010000461.1:0-3043 GCA_046590775.1 Acidimicrobiales bacterium | reverse complement strand
CACCCCCCTCCCCCTCTGGGCCGCCGGCGTGTCGCCCTACCAACGCTGCAACGAGCCATGGGGCGGCGGCTACGTCGTCCTCTCCCAGGTCCTCGGCTCCGTCACCGCCTCCGGCTTCGACGAAAACTATGCCTGCTGAACCGCCGCCAGCCGTGAGTCTGCCCACTTCTGGCGCCCCGGCGAGCCAGAAGTGGGCAGACTGCGTGGCAGGGGGAGCTCGAGGGGGACCGAGCTTGCGGAGTCCCCTTCGTCAGGCGGCGACCAGGCGAGCTTGCTCGCCCGCCGTTGCAGGCAGTCAGCCGGCCGAAGGCCGACCCCAAGGTCCGACCGAACGGAGCGAGCGCAGCGAGCGAGTGAGCGTCGGTGGCGTCAGCCGAGCGTCAGCCGAGCTTGGGGAGGGCGCGGCGGACGTTTCTGGCCGCTTGGGCGATGCGCTGCTCGTTCTCGATGAGGGCGAAGCGGACGTGGCCCTCGCCGCCGAGGCCGAAGCCGACGCCGGGCGACACGGCCAGGTTGGCCTCGGTGATGAGCATCTTCGAGAACTCGAGGCTGCCCATGTCGAGGTAGGGCTCGGGGACCGGCGCCCAGACGAACATGGTGCCCTTCGGCCGTTCGATCTCCCAGCCGGCCCGGCCCAGGGCGTCGCAGAGGGCGTCACGCCGTGACTCGTACACGGCGTTGACCTGCTTCGGATAGTCGTAGGCCTCGTTGAGGGTGACGGTGGCGGCGATCTGGATCGGCTGGAAGGTGCCGTAGTCGAGGTAGCTCTTCAGCTTGGTGAGGGCCTGCACCACCTTGGCGTTGCCGACGAGGAAGCCCACCCGCCACCCGGCCATCGAGAAGCTCTTGGTGAGCGTGAACAGCTCGACCGAGCACTCCTTGGCGCCCGGCACCTGCAGCACCGACGGCGGCTGGTACCCGTCGAAGGCGGTGTCGGAGTAGGCGAAGTCGTGGACGAGCACGACCTCGTTCTCCTGGGCGAAGGCGACCAGCCTGGTCATCCACTCGAGGTCGACGCACTGGGTGGTGGGGTTGTGGGGGAACGAGCACACGATCACCCGGGGGCGGGGCCACTGGCTGCGGAAGGCCTCGATGCAGCCCTCGAGGAAGTCACGCCCGCCGTCGAGGCGCACCTGCTGCACCTCGGCCCCGGCGAACAGCGGCGCGTAGATGTGGATGGGGTAGCTGGGGGTGGGCACCACCGCCGAGTCGCCCGGGCCGAGGAGCACCCACATCAGGTGCGAGAGGCCCTCCTTGGCGCCGATGGTGGTGACGACCTCCTGGTCGGGGTCGAGCTCGACGTCGTACCGCCGCCGGTAGTGGTCGGCCACGGCCTGGCGCAGCTTCGGGATGCCCTTCGAGGCGGAGTACCGGTGGTTGCGGCTGTTGCGGGCCGCCTCGGCCAGCTTCTCGACGGCGATCTCGGGCGAAGGGATGTCCGGGTTCCCGAACCCGAGGTCGACCACGTCCTGCCCGGCCCGCCTGGCCTCGACCTTCAGGTCGTTGATGATCGAGAACACGTAGGGAGGCAGCCCGGTGATGCGCCGGAACGCGTAATCGTCGAGGGCCACGCCGACCGAGGCTACCGCCGGCCCGCGGCACCCTCTTGGAGCTTTGAGGCCGGAGGAGGTGCCGATGCGAAGAACCGGACCCCGGGGGCTGGGGGACCCGGGGTCCGGCACTTCTCCTGGTCAACGCTCGACGCCCTCGGTTCCTCGCGCCTAGGCCGGAGATTTCTGCCCGGCGGCGAGGGCGGCGCCCACGGCGCCGGCCCGGGACCCGAGCATCGCCGGCACGATCGGCACCTCCGGTCGGGCCGCCGCCCCGACCACGAGGCCGGCGTAGGCGGCCCGGGTGGCGTCGAGCCAGAGCGGGGCGTCGTCGACCAGGCCGCCGCCGAGCACGATGCGGGCCGGGTCGAAGATGTTCGTCAGGTTGGCCAGCCCGAGCGCCAGCCACCAGGCGAACGTGTCGAGGATGGCCAGCGCCCCCGGGTCGCCGGTGTCGGCGGCATCGGTGACGTGCTCGCCCCGCACCCGGTCGGCGTCGCCGCCGGCCCGGGCCACGACGCCCGGCGCCAGGCCGGCCTCGGCCGCCTCGCGAGCCAGGCGCCCGAGCCCGCTGCCCGAGGCGAACCGCTCCCAGCAGCCCCGCTGGCCGCACGGGCACGGCGGGCCATGGGGGTCGACCACCATGTGCCCGATCTCGCCGGCGAAGCCCGAGGCGCCACGGGCGATGCGCCCGCCGACCACGAGCCCGCCGCCGATGCCGGTGCCGAGCGCCACGAGGAGGGCGTCGGCCACCCCGACGGCCGCCCCCACCGTCCACTCGCCGAAGGCGGCGCAGGTCACGTCGTTGTCGACGTGGACCGGCACCCCGAGGCGCCGGGCCAGGCCCTCGCCGATCGGCAGGCCGGCGGCGGCGTGGAGGTTCGGGGCGAAGCGCAGCACGCCGGTGCCGTCGACCAGCCCGGGGGCGCCCACCCCCACCGAGCCGGGCCGCCCGCCCGCGGCCGCCGCCACGTCCCTGGCCACCGTGGCCATCACGTCGAGGAGGGGCTCGCCGCCACCGACCGGCGTCGGCACCCGGTGCTCGGCCAGCACCTGCCCCGAGGGGCCCACGGCCAGCCCCAGGCACTTCGTGCCGCCCAGGTCGAGCCCCACGGCGATGCCCACGCGACGACCGTACCCGCGAGGCCCGGCGAGGCCGGCCGGCCCTTCCGGGCCGAAGGCGCGGCTCAGCCGGGGAAGTGAACGATCGTCGCCTCCCCGACCGCCTGGGCGAGGCGGACGGTGACCGGGTCGTCGGTCAGGTAGAGCACCTGGAGAGTGGCCGAGACCCGCACGATCACCTCGAAGAGCTGAGCGGCCACGGCCGGCGGGAGCGACGAGAGGGCGTCGTCGACCACGATCGGCACCGCCGCCGCCGGGCTGTCGGTGTAGCTCGGCTCGATCCGGCGGATCAGCAGCTCCTCGAGCTCGGCCACGCTCGGCAGGGGTGCGTGCCGCTCCGCCCAGGCCGCCAGCTCGGCGATGGCCTCGGC
>JBKJUI010000368.1:0-3665 GCA_046590775.1 Acidimicrobiales bacterium | reverse complement strand
AAGTGCTTGGTCGGCACGGGCATCCGCTTCTGGTCGACGTCCAAGAGCGCCAAGCACGTGGGCGAGTTCTGGGTGTTGCGGTTCAACGGGGCATCCCCGACGTTCTTGCCGAGGATGGCCCTCGACGACGACCACGCGGCCGCCTTCGAGGCCTTCCTCAGCACGAAGGCGCAGATGGAGCCCACCGACCTGCATCCGATCGCCCCGCACGACCCCCCGCCGCCGGCCGACCAGGCCGACCGCGGCTCCTCCGACCGAACCGGCTAACGCCGCAGCGTGCGATCCCGGGCGTGCCGCAGGGCCCACGTAACCAGGGGGACCTGGAGCGGGAGCCGGAGCCAGGCGACGGCGGCCGAGTCGAGCGGGGCAGGCGCGCCCCGCATGCCGCCGTCCAGCGCCGCCTTCACGTTGCCGGGGAAGACGGCGACCAGGAGGGCGGCCGCCCACCATCCGCCGAAGCGGCGGGTGCGAGGGTGGGCGAGCAGGGCTGCGCCGGTGATCTCGGCGGCGCCGCTGCCGTAGGTCCACAGGCGCGGGTTGCCGAGTGCCTCGGGGACGAGGTGGTCGAAGGGCTTGGGGTGGATGAGGTGCAGCGTGCCGACGCCGGCCAGCATCCCGATGAGGAGCACGAGGCTGGCCCGAGTGGGCAGGACGGCCATCCGGACGAGGGTATGGCTGCGGCGCCGGTAGCCGCAGTGGACGGGCGGGGACCGGAGCCGGCGTGGTCTCCACTAGAACGGGGTTCGATGAGCGAGCTCCTCCCCCTCGGCCCGGATGAGCTGCTGACCACGACCCGGGCGGTGCGGCGGCGGCTCGACCTCTCACGGCCGGTGCCACGGCCGCTCATCGAGGAGTGCCTGCAGGTGGCGGTCCAGGCGCCGACCGGTTCGAACCTCCAGGGGTGGCAGTGGGTCGTCGTCGACGACCCGGACAAGCGGCAGGCCCTGGCCGACCTGTACGGGCCCTCCTTCGACGCCTACGCGCAAGCCGGAGGTGACGGTCGCCCGCGCTTCGAGGAGGGCGACCCCCGGCGGGCGCGCGGCGGACCGGTGGCCAAGTCGGCCGTCTACCTGCGCCAGCACCTGCACGAGGTGCCCGTCCTGCTGATCCCCTGCATCGAGGGCCGTCCGCCGACCGACGGCGACACCATGTCCCAGGCCGGCTTCTGGGGCTCGATCCTCCCCGCCGTCTGGTCGTTCATGCTGGCCGCCCGGGCCCGGGGCCTCGGGACGGCGTGGACGACGCTGCACCTGCGGTCCGAGCACGAGGCCGCCCAGGCGCTCGGCATCGACGACACCCGCTACACCCAGGCCGGCCTGATCCCCGTCGCCCACACGATCGGCACCGACTTCAAGCCGGCGTCCCGCCTGGACTGGCACGAGCTGGTGCACTGGAACTCCTGGTGAGCGCTGCGTGAGACGCTTCGCCGTTACCGCCGCCACCGCCGTCGTCGTCCTCGGAGCGGGAGCGGGAGCGGGCGCCCTGGTGCTCGGCCGCCGGCGGGGCCTCCTCCGCACACGGCGCCGGTCGTCCCGGTCGGAGCGGACGGCGGCTGGCGCAGCCCCGGTGCTGGCCTCCCGCAGCGCTCGCAACGTCGAGACGGCCCGCCTGGCGTCGTCCATCGGGGCCCACGCCGCGGTGACGCAGGCCCGCAAGGTGTTCGCCGGGGCTCAGCGGCGGCAGGAGCTGGACGAGGCCCTCTCCTTGCGCACCGCCGAGCAGGTCGTGGAGAGCCTGGGCGGCATGAAGGGCGCGCTCATGAAGGTCGGTCAGATGGCCAGCTACCTGGACGACGGCCTGCCCGAGCCCATCCGCGACGCCCTGTCCTCGCTGCAGGCGGGCGCCCCTCCGATGAGCGGCCAGCTGGCGGCCGAGTGCGTCGAGCGCGAGCTCGGGCGCCGGCCCGAGGACCTGTTCCTCGAGTGGGACCCGGTGCCGCTGGCCGCGGCGTCGATCGGGCAGGTGCACCGGGCGCTGTGCGTCGACCCGGCCGACGGCCTGGAGAAGGCGGTGGCGGTGAAGGTGCAGTACCCGGGTGTCGACGAGGCGATCACCGCCGACCTGGCCAACGCCGACATGCTCGGCACCGTCCTGCGCATGCTCTTCCGCGGCCTTGACCCCGAGCCCCTGGTCGAGGAGATCCGGGAGCGGGTGGTCGAGGAGCTGGACTACCACCAGGAGGCGGCCAACCAGCGACTGTTCGCCGACTTCTACGAGGGCCACCCGTTCATCCGCGTCCCCCGGGTGATCGACGCCTTCTCCAGCCGGCGCGTGCTCACCACCGAGCTGGCCAACGGCGCCCGCTTCGACGAGCTTCTGACCTGGCCGCAGGAGGAGCGGGACCTGGCCGCCGAGGCCATCTACCGCTTCGTGTTCCGCAGCCTTTACCGCTTCCAGGCCTTCAACGGCGACCCCCACCCTGGCAACTACCTCTTCGAGCGGGGCGGGCGGGTGACGTTCCTCGACTTCGGGCTGGTGAAGCGGTTCACCGACGATGAGCTGTCGGTCTTCGAGCAGATGATCGACGCCGCCGTGCTGCACCCCGACCCGGCGAGGTTCCGCACCGTCGTCGAGGACGTGGGCCTGCTCCGCCGGGGGGCCGCCGTCACCACCGAGGAGATCAGCCGGTACTTCGAGGCGTTCTACGCCATCGTCCGCGACCGCGGGCCGAACACGATCACCTCGGCCTACGCCAGCGACCTGGTGCGCCGCGTCTTCGACACCGACTCCCCCATCGCTCAGCACGCCAGCCTCCCGCGGTCGTTCGTGATCATCCAGCGCATCAACCTCGGCCTCTACTCCATCCTGGCCCGCCTGTGCGCCACGCAGTCATGGCGCTCGATCGCCGAGGAGCTCTGGCCCATGACCTCCTCACCCCCCTCGACCCCGATGGGCGAAGCCGAGGCGGCGTGGCTCGCCGGCCATCCACGTGCTGCCGTCAAAAGATGCACGTGACCGGACGGCGCAACGTGGCCAGTGATTGCCCGCACGCCCTTGTCCCTCTGAGAAGCTGAGACGCCACCGGTGAGGCGTCAGCTCCCGTCGGGGCTCGGCTGGTGCATGGAGCCGCCTTGAAGGCGCGCTCGCGTGCGCACTCCCGCCGCCGCCGCCCATTTGGGCCGGATGGTAAAGCCCGTGATCCGCCCGGCCGATGCTTCGGGTCGACTTCGGCCAGGTCGGGGTGTCCTTCGGATGCTTCGCCTCTCAGGATGACGCCATGGACACAACGTGGAGCAGCCCAACCAGCGTGGTGACGGGTGACACCGCTCGTCGGGCCGGGCCCCTCGACATCACCCGGTGCCTGATCGCCCGGGCCGTCGTCGTCGGCGTCGATGACGGCGCCGAACAGGAGATCCTGTTCACGACAAGGTGGTGACCCGCTTCGGCGACGGCCCCGATCCCGCCGAGCGCGAGCAGGTAGCCAGGGCGCTGGTCAGCAAGGGGGTCACCCTGGGCCAGCTCGACCGGTCCGAGGAGGAGGTGGCCGTCTACGACGAGGTGGTGGCCCGCTTCGGCGCCGCCCCCGAGCCCGCCCTGCGCCAGCAGGTGGCCACGGCGCTGCTCAGCAAGGGCTTCCGCCTGGGCCAGCTCGACCGCTGGCGAACGAGGATCGCCCGGTTGGCGGTGACGGTGTGGGTCAACAAGGGCTTCCGCCTGGGCCGGCT
>JBKJUI010000338.1:0-6171 GCA_046590775.1 Acidimicrobiales bacterium | reverse complement strand
CGGCCCAGTTCAAGATTCCGAGGAAGCCATGAGCATGACTGACATCACGACACGCGGGCCGCGCACCGACCCCACCATCCCGACCATGGCCGTCCCCGACACCCCGTACCTCACCGACGCCGAGCGCGTCAGCCTCACTGTCAACGGCGAGGCGGTCACCGTGTCGGCCCGGCACCCGCACCTGCTCCACGCACTGCGCGAGGAGCTGGGCATCACATCGCCGAAGGACGGCTGCTCGCCCCAGGGCCAGTGCGGCTGCTGCACCGTCCTGGTCGACGGTCAGCCGCGCGTGGCCTGCGTCACCTCCACCCGGCGTGTCCTCGGGCGGGCGGTCACCACGCTCGAGGGGCTGCCGGCGACCACCCGAGCGGCGTGGGCCGACGCCCTCACCGCCGCCGGGGGCAGCCAGTGCGGCTTCTGCACCCCGGGGATCATCGTCCGACTGGCGGCCCTCGCCGACCCGACGCCAGCCCGGGTCGAGGACGCCTTGCTGGCCCACCTCTGCCGTTGCACCGGGTGGCGCACCATCCTCGATGCGGCCGGCACCCTGCCAGCCCTGACAGCAGAAGGCGAGGTCCTACGGGACGCAGCTCCTGTCCGAACCGGTCGGGACCTCGAGGCTGCCGCGGCGCGGGCCACCATCGAGGGAGGCACGCCCCAGCAGGTCGGGGCTGAGGGCGCCCTCGGCCGCGCCGGGTTCGCCGCCGACACCGTGCCGGCCGACGCGCTGGTGGCCGTGCCGGACGGAGCCGGCGGCTGGGTGGTGGGGACCACCCTGTCCGAGGCCAGGTCGGCCGCCGGCAAGGTGCAGGGCCGGCGCACCACCCTCCCCATGCGCTGGCCGCTCGAACCGCCGCCGGGCGAGTGGGACATGACGCTGGCCACGACGTGGGTGGAGCCGGCCTACCTCGAGCCCGACTGCTCGTGGTGCGTGCCCGGCGGCGAGCCGGCCAGCCCGCTGGCCAACGGCGGCGCCTTTGGCGGGAAGGCCTCCTCGCCGGTCCCCGCCGCCGCCCGCCGCCTGGCCGACCAGCACGGCCGCGCCGTCGTCGCCATGTGGAGCCGGGAGGACGTGGTCCGACTCGGCCCGAAGCGCCCTCCCCTGGCGGTGGGCGCCCGCGCCGACGGGAGCGGGCACGCCCTGGTGGCGCGGACCCCGGGCATCGCACGCGCCATCCGCGGCGCGGCGCCGGCGTGGGTCGTCGAGGAGGTCGACGTGCCGGGACCGCCCACCTCGGCGAGCCTGCGCGCCGCCGGCTGGGCCGAGGCGGCCGCCGTCCTGGGGGCGATGGCGGCGCTGGCCGCCGGTGAGGCCACGGTCGAGGTGACCACCCCCGAGGGGGCCTGGGCCGCAGCCACCGTGACCGACGGCGGCGTCGAGGTCGAGGTGGCGTGCGGGCCGCCGCTCGACGAGGTGGTGCTGCGCTCGTGGTGCATCGGGGCCGCCCACCAGGCGCTCGGCTGGGTGCGCTCCGAGGGGGTGGCGGTCGACGCCGCCGGCGAGGTGCACGACCTCACCATCCGCAGCTTCGGCATCCTCAGGGCCCGGGACACCCCGCCGATCACCGTCACCATCCGCACCGACCGTGGCCCGGACCAGCCGCGGCGCGGCTCCGATGCGGTCTTCGCCGCGGTGGCCGCGGCGGCCTGGCGGGCCGAAGGCCTGCCCTCCCGCTGGCCCTGCCACCGCCCCTGAGGCTGCCCGACGAACCGGCGCCGCGCCTCAACCGGTCCGTAGCACCTCGCGAACGAAGAGCTCGACCCGCACATCGACCCGGTCTCCGAACACCTGCACGACGAGGTCGATCACCTCGTCTGGATCGGTGAGGCCGAGGTGCCGGGTCAACAGGCGGACGTCGTCGTCGTCCTCGCCCAGCCGGTGGGCCAGGCACTTGAGGGCGAGGAGCATCTCGGGCGAGGCCGACTGCACCCGGAGGCCGGGAACCTCGAAGACGCTGGTGGGCCACGGGTCCGGCCCGGCCAGGAAGCCCTTCACCGAGTCGTTGAGCCACCCCTCCGGCAGGCCGAGCTCGTCCGCCACCGCCGCCGCCTCCTCGTACACCACCACCTTCGGCTCGAAGACCGCATCGATGTCCCGGGTGGCTCGCCGCTCGTCGAAGGCCAGGGCGATGGCGGCGCCGCCGACCACGTACAGCTCACCGACGACGCCCCGCTCGGCGAGCCGTCGGCCGAGGGCCGACAGGGCGTGCAGGATGTCGGCCCGGTCCACGGCTCAGACGCGCTGCAGTGTGGTGTCGCCGATGAAGAGCCCCCGGCGCCGGAACGCCGCAGGCGACTGCTGGATGGCCGAGGCCCGCAGGCCGGGCGCGTCGGAGGCGAACCACATGCGGCGGAGGAAGCGGGCGGGATCGACGCACCATGCCGGCCGCACGAGGTCGTGGTGGTGGGCGAGGTGCTCGGCCAACGCGGCCAGGTAGGCGTCGCCGACGGCGTCGAAGGCGAGCGGTTCCTCGTCCAGGAGCGCCTGCTGCGCACCGACCGGAGCGCCGGCGAACCCGTCCAGGAAGTCACGCACGGCCGATCGCCACGGAACTCCGTCACGGGCCCGCTCGGCCACGTGCTGCAGGCTGTCCGGGGGGCGCACCCGCGGCACTGTAGGAGCATCCTGAAGTACACAGCTGCTACGACACCCGCCACCGCTGTGACCAGGGACGGTGCTGGCGCCGAGTCGTGTCGTCGGCTCTACTTCAGCAGTCCTAGGCCCTTGCCTTCCGACGGTAGGTTGCAACCGTGACCACGCCGATCGGTCCCTATTCGCCTCTCGTCCGGGCTGGCGACTGGCTCCTCTGCTCCGGTCAGCTGGGACTGGTCGACGGGCAACTCGTCGACGGCGTCGCCGCGCAGACCACCCAGGCGATCAAGAACGCCGAGGCGCTGCTCGCCGCCAACGGGGCGTCGCTCACCAACGTGGTCAAGACCCTCGTGTTCCTCACCGACATGGGCGACTTCAAGCCGATGAACGACGCCTATGCCGCCGCCTTCGGCGACCACCGCCCGGCGCGCTCCACGGTGGCGGTCGCCGGGCTGCCCATGGGGGCTGCGGTCGAGATCGAGGTCTGGGGCTGGAAGGCCGGCGAGCGGAGCGAGCGAGCCGATGCACGGGAGATTCGGTAGCCTGCGACCGTGGCTGGAGCCGTGCTCGTCATCGTCGCCCTGCTGGCCCTCATCCCGGCGTTCCTCGTGGGCGGTGGCATCCTGATGGCCATCACCGGGCACCTCTTCGTGCGGAACGCCGAAGCCACCCACGAGGGCTCCGAGCTGATCGACACCAACGTCTGACGGCTGCAGGCCCTCAGATGGTCCAGCGGGACTGGCCGAAGCGGTAGCCGACGGACCGCACGGTGTGGATGAGGTTGGCGTGCTCCTCGCCGAGCTTGGCGCGGAGGCGCCGGATGTGGACGTCGACGGTACGGGCGCCGCCGTAGTACTCATAGCCCCACACCCGGCTGAGCAGGACCTCTCGGGTGAAGACCTTGCCCGGGTGCGAGCCGAGGAACTTCAGCAGCTCGTACTCCATGTACGTGAGGTCGAGGGGGTTTCCGTCGATAGCCGCCTGGTAGGTCTCGAGGTTGAGGACCAGCGGGCCATACTCGATCAGCTCGGGACGGGTGCCGCGGCCGACCCGCCAGAACAGGTGCTTGAGGCGGGCGTCCAGCTCGCCCAGCTGGAAGGGCTGCAGGCAGAAGTCGTCGAACAGGTCCTCCCTCAGCTCGAGGTCACGCAGCTGCTGCGGCCCGACGAGGAGCAGCAGAGGCTCGAGCGGCAAGTCGCGCTTGCGCAGGGAGCGGCACAGGGCGAAGGCACCCTCGGGATCGCCGTCGGCGATGACGAGGGCGCCCGACCAGCCGTCCTCGGGCTCGGCCTGCTGCGCCTGGGAGCCGGTGGACACGGCCTTCCACGGGTAGCCGGAGAGCTCGAGGGCCTGCACCAGGGCCGGCGGCGGCGGATCGGGGTAGAGGAGGAGCGGCTCCATGATCGGCTCCCTCACAGCCGCGGCAGGTAGCGGTCGAGCTCGAACTGCGTGACTGCCGACTTGTAGGCGGCGAACTCGTCCCGCTTGTTGCGCAGGAACCACTCGAAGACGTGTTCCCCGAGGGTCTCGGCCACCAGCTCGCTGTCCTCCATGATGTCGATGGCCTCGGCCAGGCTGGCCGGCAGCGAGCGGATCCCGTCGGCGGCCCGCTCCTCGTCGGTCATCTCGTAGATGTTGGAGGCCGCCTCGGGCGGCAGGGGGTAGCCCTCTTCGATCCCCCTCAGCCCGGCGGCCAGCACGCAGGCGAAGGCCAGGTAGGGGTTGCAGGCCGGGTCGGGGGAGCGGTACTCGATGCGGGTGCTCTCGTCGTGCTTGGCCAGCGGCACCCGGACGAGCGCCGAGCGGTTGTTGCGGGCCCAGCTCACGTACGTGGGAGCCTCGTAGCCCTGGATGAGGCGCTTGTAGCTGTTCACCGTCTGGTTGGTGACGGCGGTGATCTCGGGTGCGTGGCGCAACAGGCCGGCGATGAAGTGCTTGGCCACCTTCGACAGCCGGGCTTCGTCACCTTTGTCGACGAAGGCGTTGACGTCGCCCTCGAACAGGCTGAAGTGGGTGTGCATGCCCGACCCCTGCACCCCGGTCATCGGCTTCGGCATGAAGCTGGCGAAGACTCCCTCGCGCTGGGCGATCTCCTTGGTGACCTGCCGGACGGTCATCACCGTGTCGGCCATCGACAGGGCGTCGGTGTAGCGGAGGTCGATCTCGTGCTGGCTGATGGCGTCCTCGTGGTGGCTGTACTCCACCGGGATCCCCATGTCCTCCAGGGCGTGCACGGTGCGGCGCCGCAGCTCCCAGCCCTTGTCGGCCACGGTGAGGTCGAAGTACGAGCCGGCGTCGAGCGGCCGCAGCGGCTTCGACGGGTCGCCGCTCTCGAAGTAGAACCACTCGAGCTCGGGGGCGGCGAAGAACTGGAAGCCCTTCTCGTGGGCGCGGTCGAGCGCCCGGCGCAGCACCTGGCGGGGATCCCCCTCGAAAGGGGACCCGTCCAGGTTCTTCACGTCGCAGAAGATCCGGGCCACGGCCGTCTCCCCCATCCGCCACGGCAGGAGCGAGAACGTGGTGGGGTCGGGCTTGCCGAGGACGTCGGACTCCTGGGTGCGGGAGAAGCCGTCGATGGCCGACCCGTCGAAGGTCATGCCCTCCTCGAGGGCGTTCTCGAGCTCGGCCGGCGTGATGTCGTAGACCTTGGGCACGCCGAGGACGTCGGTGAACCACAGCTGCACGGTGCGGACCCCCCGCTCCTCGACCGTGCGCAGCACGTAGTCCTGTTGGCGTTCCATGGGGCCACTATCGCGCCATGCGGGCGGGCGACCGCCCGCTTCACACTCAGTTCACAAAGAGGCAACGAGCGGGTAACCGGCGACTGTGAGCCTCCCCCGGCCGACCGCCTAGGGTCCCCTGCCGAGCATCACCCCCCCGACGAACGAAGGAGCTGCGGTGCAGCCTCGTACCCCTGATGAGGTCCTCAAGCTGGTCAAAGACGAGGGCATCGAGTTCATCGACTACCGCTTCTGCGACCTCCCGGGGCTGATGCAGCACGTCTCGGTGCCGGCCAACCAGATGAGCGAGGACGTCTTCACCGACGGCCACGGCTTCGACGGCTCCTCGGTGCGGGGCTTCCAGCAGATCCAGGAGTCGGACATGATCCTGATCCCGGACGCCAACACCGCGTACCTCGACCCGTTCCGGGCCCGCAAGACCCTCAACGTGCACTGCTTCGTGCACGACCCGATCACCATGGACTCCTACACCCGGGACCCGCGCTACGTCGCCAAGAAGGCCGAGGCCTACCTCAGCTCGACCGGCATCGCCGACCGGGCCTTCTTCGGGCCCGAGCCCGAGTTCTTCATCTTCGACGACGTCCGCTTCTCGTATTCGCAGAACTCGTCGTTCCACCAGGTCGACTCGGTCGAGGGCGTCTGGAACACCGGCCGGGACGGGGAAGTAGCCCTCCTTGGTGCGCGGCTTGTAGCCCAGGTTCGGGCCCTCGTCCCGGCCGGTGTTCCAGACGCCCTCGACCGAGTCGACCTTGTGGAACGACGAGTTCTGGGTGTAGCTGAAGCGCACGTCGTCGAAGATGAAGAACTCGGGCTCGGGGCCGAAGAACGCCTTGTCAG
>JBKJUI010000193.1:0-8749 GCA_046590775.1 Acidimicrobiales bacterium | reverse complement strand
CGGCCGTGGGGAGGGTGGCCGTGCGACCCGACCTCACCACGTTGGAGTCGACGTTCGTCCCGACGGGGACCGGGCCCTACCGCCGCCTGGTCGAGGCTCCCGGCTTTCCGATCCAGGTGCGCGCCCTCGACGCCGAGGCCAAGGCCGGCCGGGAGGGACGCCGGGTGGGGCTCGCCTGCGTGGTCCACCTCACCGACATCCACCTGATCGACACCCAGAGCCCGGCCCGGGTCGAGTTCCTCGACCGCTACGGCGACGATCCCACGCAGGCGCTCCCGTTCGGCTCGGCCTACCGGCCCCAGGAGACGCTCACCGCCCAGGTGGCCGAGGCCATGGTGCAGCGGGTGAACGACATCGGGGCCGGCCCGGTCACCGGTCGGGCCTACGACTGCGCGGTGTCGACCGGCGACACCATCGACAACGCCCAGGTGAACGAGCTCGGCTGGCAGCTGACGCTCCTCGACGGCGGCCCGCTGGCGCCCGACAGCGGCGGGCCTGGCTACCAGGGCGTGATGGACCAGGACCTCCTCGCCTACGACGTTCACTACTGGCACCCGGACGACCCCAGGCCGGCCGGCGACCTGTTCAAGTCCCAGCACGGGTTCCCGGCGGCGCCCGGGCTCCTCGCCGCATCGGTCGCCCCCTTCCCGGCCAGCGGCCTGAAGGCGCCGTGGTATGCCACCTACGGCAACCACGATGGCCTGGTGCAGGGCAACCTCCCGGCCAACGTCGCCCTCACCGCCATCGCCACCGGCCCGCTGAAGGTGGTGGCGCTCCCGGCCGGGCTCTCACCCAATGACCTCGTCAGCGGCCTGGCCACCCAGGACCTCGCCGTCCTCGGCGCGCTGACCACGGCCCCGGCCCGGCTCGTGACGCCCGACCCGGGGCGCCGGCCGGCCACGGTCACCGACTGGGTCGACGCCCACCTCGCCTCACCGGCCACGCCGGGGCCTCCGGGCCACGGCCTCACCCAGGCCCACCGAGCCGGCGGGCCCCTGCTGTACTCGTTCCCGATCGCCCCCGGCGTCCTCGGCATCAGCCTCGACACGTGCGCCCGAGGCGGCTACTCCGACGGCAACCTGTTCGAGGACCAGGTGGCCCAGGTCGTGGCCCTCCTGCGCCAGGCCAGCGGGGCGCACGGCGGGGCCGACCAGCTGGTCGTGCTGTTCAGCCACCACAACCTGGCCACCCTCGACAACCCCGTGCCCGACCCGGCCCGCCCGCTGGCCCGCCGGGTCGGCGCCGCCGCCTTCGCCGGCCTGCTCCACACGTTCCCGAACGTCGTGCTGTGGGTGAACGGCCACAGCCACGTCAACCGGGTCACGCCCCACGCCCGCCCCGGCGGAGGAGGGTTCTGGGAGGTGCTCACCGCCGCCCACGTCGACTGGCCGCAGCAGGCCAGGATCCTCGAGCTGGCCGACAACCGCGACGGCACGCTCTCGATCTTCGGGACGCTGGTCGAGCATGCGGCGCCGGCCAGGCCGACCGGCATCGGACCGGGGCGTGTCCTCGACCTGGCGTCGTGGAGCCGTGAGCTCTCCTTCAACGACCCGCAGGTCAACCTGGCCGCCCTCGGCGGGACGACGGACCGGAACGTCGAGCTGGTCCTGCCGGCCCCGTTCGACCTGCGGGCCGCCGGCATCGACGGCGCGGCCGCAGGCGGGGCGAGCGCCGCAGGCGCGGGCGGGGAGTCCCTCGAGCTGGCCAGGACCGGCCGGCCGGCGGGTCGGGCGCTGGCCACCGCGGCCGTGGCCGTCACCGCCGCGGTGATCGCCCGCCGGACGGCGGCGGCCGCGCCCCCCTGAACCCGCCCTATCGTCGGCGCGTGGAGATCGAGCTGCGGGACGACGTGTACCGCCGGCCGCTCTCGACGGCTCTCCAGCGGCTGGACCTGGCCGAGGGGTGGACCTGCGTCGACGTGGGTGCGGGCGGGGGCGACGTGAGCGTGGCGCTGGCCCAGGTCGTCGGCCGCACCGGCCGGGTGTACGCCGTCGACGTCGACCCCCGGCGGCGCGACGAGATCGCCGCGCTGGCCGCTGAGCACGCCCAGGTGCTGGCCCTCTCCCAGGCGGGTGAGGAGCTGACGCTCCCCGAGCTGGTCGACCTGGCGTTCTGCCGGTTCCTCCTGCTCCACGTGCCCGAGCCGCTTCGCGTGCTGCGCCGCATGACGGCCTCGGTGAAGCCGGGGGGCTGGGTGGTGGCCCAGGAGCCGATCACCACCGCCGGCCGCATCGGCGGCCGGGCGCTCTCGATGGAGGCTCGCGACCAGGACGTCGGGGCCATCCTGCCGGCCCTGGTGCGCGAGGCGGGCCTCGTGCTCGTCGACGCCTGGGCCGAGGCCCCGGCCGGCGCCGGGCCCGGCCCGGTGGCCGAGTACCTCGAGGTCATGACCGGCGTCGACCCCGGCGACGAGCCGGTCGTCCTCCCTCCGCTGGTCACGATCCTGGCCCGCCGCCCGCCACTCTGAGTCTGCCCAGAAGTGGTTCCTGGAGACACCAGAAGTGGGCAGACCCGAGAGGTGACGGAAGGGTTACCGGCCGGTAACGTGAGCGTCCGTGACGTCTGACCTCACTGCCGCCGCCACCGCCGTCGAGCAGGTCCGGGCCGTCGTCTCGAGGGCGGCCACCCACCTGGCCGCCACCGGGGGGGTCGACGCCCACCAGTGGGCCGCCTACGACCTGGCCCACGCCGCCGCCGCGGTGGAGAACGCCACCGCCGTCCTGGACTACGGCGGCCAGGGCCAGCTCGAGTCCGAGATCGCCTGCGCCTTCGTCGCCGACGCGGCCTACGACGTGATCACGAAGCTGCTTGGGCGCGAGGCCGACTGGGGGGTCGACCTCGGCGCCGTGCACGGGACCCTCCCCTTCGTCCGGGCCCACCGCAGCGCCACCTTCCTCTCCTCGCTGTCGAGCCGGCTGGGCCACGGAGGCCTCCCGGGCGCCATGGGCGGGCCCCGCCACCTCGACGACGACTTCGAGATGGTCCAGGACATGTTCCGGCGCTTCGCCGACGAGAAGCTGCGTCCCCTGGCCGAGCACATCCACCGGCACAACGACGACATCCCCGAGGACGTCATCAGCGGTCTGGCCGAGCTGGGCGCCTTCGGCCTGTCGATCCCGGAGCAGTACGACGGCTTCTCCACCGGTGGCGAGGGCGAGTACCTGGGCATGGTCGTGGCCACCGAGGAGCTGAGCCGCGGCAGCCTCGGGGCCGGCGGGTCGCTGATCACCCGCCCCGAGATCCTGACCCGGGCCTTGGTGAAGGGGGGCACCGAGGAGCAGAAGCAGCACTGGCTGCCGAAGCTGGCCAGCGCCGAGGTGATGAACGCGGTGGCCGTCACCGAACCCGACTTCGGCTCGGACGTGGCCGGCCTCAAGGTCACGGCTCGACGTGTGGACGGCGGCTGGGAGATCGACGGCGTCAAGACGTGGTGCACGTTCGCAGCGAGGGCCGACGTGCTGATGGTCCTGGCCCGCACCGACCCCGACCGCTCGAAGGCCCACCGGGGCCTGTCGCTGTTCATCGTGCCGAAGGAGCGCGGCGAGTCAGCGGGCTTCGTGCTGACCCAGCCCGGCGGCGGGCGGATGGAGGGCCGACCGATCGACACCATCGGCTACCGGGGCATGCACTCCTACGAGGTCGCTCTCGAGTCGTGGTTCGTCCCGGCCGAGAACCAGATCGGGGGCGACGCCGGCCTGGGCCGGGGCTTCTACCTCCAGATGGAGGGCTTCGAGAACGGGCGGCTGCAGACCGCCGCCCGCGCCGTCGGGGTGATGCAGGCGGCGTACGAAGCGGCTGCCGCCTACGCCGCCGAGCGGGTGGTGTTCGGCGCCCCCATCGGCCGCTACGAGCTGACGCAGGTGAAGCTGGCCCGCATGGCCGTGGTCATCCAGGCCAGCCGCCAGTTCTCCTATGCCGTGGCCCGCATGATGGCCAAGGGCCAGGGCGCCATGGAGGCGTCGATGCTGAAGACCTACGTGTGCCGGGCCGCCGAGTGGGTGACCCGGGAGGCGATGCAGATCCACGGCGGCATGGGCTACGCCGAGGAGTACGCCGTCAGCCGCTACTTCGTCGACGCCCGGGTGCTCTCGATCTTCGAGGGCGCCGATGAGACCCTCGCCCTCAAGGTCGTCGCCCGCCAGCTCCTCCAGGTGCATCAGCCCTGAGCGGACGCGCCGGTCCTCATCCGCCCGATGCGTCCGCTCCGAAGGAACCTCCGTCTGTCCACCAAAGGAGGCGGTACCACCCGTGAAGAACAAGTTGAAGATCGCAGCCGGGATCAGCGCCGCGTTCGCGGCCGGCGCCATGTTCGGCCCGCTCAACAGCGCCAACGCCGGCCACACCAACGCTCTGCTCGAGACCACCCTGAAGGGCCGGAACGAGGTCGCCACCGACGCCACCAGCAACCGCAGGGTCGGGGACCCGGACGGCCGAGGCGAGGCGTACGTGTTCGGCGTCGACGGCGACCCGACGACGCTGTGCTACGTCCTGACGGTCGACAAGATCGCCCCGGCGACAGGCGCCCACATCCACGAGGGCGCTCGCGGCGAGAACGGCCCGATCGTGGCCAACCTGGGCGCACCGGCCGACGGCAACGCCGCCGACTGCCTGACTCAGGGCGAGGTCGGACCCGGCACCACGCCCAAGTTCCCGACCGGTGAGACCGTCGCCGAGATCCTGGCCAACCCGGAGAACTACTACGTGAACGTCCACAACGCCGAGTACCCCGGCGGCGCCATCCGCGGCCAGCTCAAGGCGCAGGGCTAGCCGTCCCACACCCGGCTCGGGTGCCGGACGGAGCGCATGCCGTCCGGTGCCCAGCCTGGCCGGAAGAACCGCCCTACGGGCCGAGGGTCACCGACTCCCACGCCTCGACGGCCTCAGGGTCGCCGATGGCGTGGACAGCGGCCACGTCCCTCCGGCCGAACAGGGCCAGCAGCACCTCGCTCGGGCGACCGTGCACCTCGACCACCCCGGGGCCTCGCCGCACCCGCCGCCTGCGGCCGTCCTCGCTGACGAGGACGACGGTGGCGTCGACCCGGCGGGCCAGCACCGGCCCGAACACCGGGAGCACGCCCCAGGCGGCGTCATCCAGGCCCCGCTGCTCCGGGCCGTCAGGTCGGGGCCCGAGGCCGTTGGCCCGGCGCACGTCCTCGTGGTGGACGAACCACTCGTGCAGGTCGGCCCGCCAGCCGCCGGGCAGGCGCCCCGCGCTCAGCCGCGGCGGGCCACCCCGCAGCCGGCGCACGAGGTCGTCGTAGGCGACGCTCTCGGCCATCCCCCGCTGCACCCGGTCAGTCCAGCCGCTGGCCACCGGCAGCACCATGCCCGGGATGGCGTCGGGCCGAAGGTCGCGACTCAGCAGGTGGGCCGCCATCTCGGTGGTGCGCCAGCCCGGCAGGAGGGTCGCCGCCTCGGGCCCCAGCTCGTCGAGGAGGTCACAGAGCGCACGCCGCTCGACTCGGGCCGGGTCCACAGGGGGCCAGTCAAGCGCCCTCCGCACGCCAACCCGGACCGCAGGATGCCCGCCGCTCCGTTGCCGTAGCGCCGCCGCCTCTCTAGGGTTCGGGCGCCCCCCACACCTGGAGACGACCTGGTGCGCAACCCCAAGGACTTCTTCAAGCCGCTGGCCGTCGGCGCCCCGGCGCCGCTGCGGGAGATTCCGGTCCGGCCCTCGAGGATGATCCACTTCTTCGACCCGAGCAACGAGAAGATGGCGGCCAAGGTGCCGGCGATGGTGGGCCGGGTCGACGTCCTCCTCGGGAACCTCGAGGACGCGGTGCAGGCCGACCGCAAGGTGGCGGCCCGGGACGGGCTGGTGCGCATCGCCGGCGAGGTCGACTTCGGCGACACCCAGCTGTGGACGCGGGTGAACAGCCTCGACTCGCCGTGGGGGCTCGACGACCTGCTCACGCTCGTGCCCGCCATCGGCCACCGGCTCGACGTCGTGATGGTGCCGAAGGTCGAGGGGCCTGAGGACATCCACTACGTCGACCGGCTGCTCGCCCAGCTCGAGGCCAAGGCCGGCCTGTCCCGGCCGATCCTGGTCCACGCCCTCCTCGAGACGGCCCGGGGTGTCGTCAACGTCGAGGGCATCGCCGCCGCCAGCCCGCGGATGCAGGGCATGTCGCTGGGGCCGGCCGACCTGGCCGCCGACCGCCGCATGAAGACCACCAGGGTCGGCGGCGGCCATCCCGGCTACCTGGTGCGCCAGGACCCCGACCCGGCCGACGCCCTTGCCCCCCGGGCCACCTACCAGCAGGACCTGTGGCACTCCACCATCAGCCGCATGGTCGACGCCTGCGCCGCCAACGGGATCCTCCCCCACTACGGGCCGTTCGGCGACATCGCCGACACGCTCGGCTGCGAGGACCAGTTCCGCAACGCCTTCCTCCTCGGCTGCGTCGGCGCCTGGAGCCTGCACCCGGTGCAGATCGACATCGCCCGCCGGGTCTTCAGCCCCGACCCGGCCGACGTGGCCTGGGCCCGGCGGGTGATCGACGCCATGGGCGACGGCACCGGTGCGGTGATGATCGACGGCAAGATGCAGGACGACGCCACCGTGAAGCAGTGCCGGGTGGTGATGGAGCTGGCCACCGTCCTGGCGGCCCGCGACCCCGACCTGGCCGCCGCCTACGGAGCCGTCTGAGATGCCCGACGACGGGTCGCGGCGGCCCCGCCGCTCGGTCCTGTACATGCCCGGCGCCAACGAGCGGGCCCTCGAGAAGGCCACGGGGATCCCGGCCGACGCCGTCATCTTCGACCTCGAGGACGCAGTGGCCCCCGATGCCAAGGAGGCGGCGCGGCAGCGGGTGTGTGCCGCCGTCACCTCCGGCCGGTACGGGCGACGCGAGCTGACCATCCGGGTCAACGGGATCGACACCCCGTGGCACGCCGAGGACCTGCGGGCCGCCGCCGCGGCCGGGCCGGACGCGGTGCTCGTGCCCAAGGTCGGCTCGGCCGCCGACGTGCTGACGGTCGAGGCCGCCCTCGACGCCGCCGGCGCCCCCGGCTCGACCCACATCTGGGCCATGCTCGAGACGCCGGCTGCAGTGCTCGATGCCAGGGCGATCGCCGCCTCCACCGACCGCCTCTCGGTGCTGGTGCTCGGCACCAACGACCTGGCCAAGGAGCTGCAGGCCGTGCCGGGCCCGGACCGCCAGCCGCTCCAGGTCGGCCTGCAGCTGTGCGTCCTGGCCGCCCGGGCCGCCGGCAAGGTGGTGCTCGACGGCGTCTACAACGACACCCGAGACCAAGCCGGGTTCGAGGCGGAGTGCCGCCAGGGTCGCCAGCTGGGCTTCGACGGGAAGACCCTGATCCACCCCAGCCAGGTCGAGCCCTGCAACCGCCTCTTCGCCCCGACCCCGGACGAGGTCGAAGAGGCCGGAAGGATCATCGAGGCCTTCGAAGAGGCGGAGCGCTCGGGCCGCGGGGTCGTCACCGTGGACGGCCGGATGGTCGAGAACCTCCACGTCGACGCGGCCAGGCGGGTGCTGGCCCAGGCGGCGGCCATCGCCGGGCAGCCCTGAGCGGGCGCGTTCTCCCGGCGCCACCACCCCTCTAGGCTGGGGGGCCCGTGGCCCGTCGTCTTCCCCTCCTCGTCCTGGCCCTCGCCATCGTCGTTCCGGGCCTGCTCGCCCGCCCGGCTGGGGCCGCCGGGCCCACCAACGACCCCGAGTCGGGGGCCCAGTGGGGCCTCACCGACATCAGGGCCCCCGAGGCGTGGCGCAAGGGGACCGGCGGCGGGATCAGGGTGGCGGTGGTCAGCTCCGGCATCGCTCCGCACCCCGACCTGGAGGGCAAGGTCGCGGGCGGCGCTTCCGCCACCGGCGACGCCCCGGACAACGACAGGGTCGGTCGGGGCACCCACCTGGCCGGCATCGTGGGGGCCAGGACCAACAACGAGCGGGGGATCGCCGGCGTCGCCCCCGACGCCACCCTCGTCCCCGTCAAGGCGTTCGATGCCGAGGTACGCGCTGCCTCCTACCTCGATGCCCTGACCAAGGCCCGAGGTGCGGGCGCCCAGGTCGCCTTGATCGACATCCCCGAGGGCTTCCCGGCCGAGTCGCGACCCGACCTCCGCCGTGCGCTCAAGAGCCTGGGCGACGCCGGGATCTCGGTGGTCGTGGGCGCCGACGACAGCATCCCGCTGACCGACCTGCCGGTGCTGGTCGTGGCGGCCACGAACTCCTCGGGCACGCGGGCGACGGGGAGCGTCAACGATCGTGGCCTCGGGGCCCCCGGCCAGGACGTGCTCTCAACGACCGTGGACCCGTCCGTGCTCCCGGGTGTCGACCCCAGCTACGGGTACGGCCCCGCCTCGGGCACGGCGGAGGCCGCGGCCCACGTCGCCGGGGCGGTCGCCATCCTCCGGGGCCTCGGCGCCAGGCCCGCTCAGGCCGCCGACTTCCTCCGGAGCACCGCTCGAAAGAACCCCGACACCGGGCTCGGCGCCGGGATCATCGACGTGGCTGCCGCCGTGGCCGCCTACCAGGCCCCGCCTCCGACCACGGCGACCACCGCCACCACCAAGAAGGCGACGCCCACGCCGACCACCAAGGCGCCGGCGGCCATGAACGTCCCCGGTGACACACCCGGGCTGACCGGTCCGCCGCTGGCCGGTGACCTGGTCGAGCCCGGCGGCGATGAGCCGGCCGTCATCCCGGAGGGCGCCGACGAGCTCGGCAGCTCCGGCGACGAGGGAGCCGGTGGCACGATCACCCGGGTCACCACGGGCGAGGACCGCCCC